>NZ_JACGVE010000065.1:0-69978 GCF_014077065.1 Colwellia sp. MB3u-4
AAGCTATTAAAACCGTTCGTTTGGGTTACCCCTTGGAACTGGAGCGCATTCTAGAGATTTCTCGCTTCACGTCAACACCTAATATCAATTAAATTGCGATTAAATGACTGTTTGCTTTTTAATTATACATCTGGTGCTTTTATTGACCTAGGAGCGTTCAAATAGCATTCGACCCGTATAAAGTCATATGAAAACGTGGTTCTTATTATTGCTTAATCACAAGGTTTATAACTTCTACTCTAGATAAGAAGACTACAATAGCCATAATAGAGAAGATAATTAACTGAACAGCTATTCTATAACAGTTACTAAGTAACAAATCTTACTGTTAATAGTATTAATAGATACTTGCCTAATTAAATTGCATGAAAATCACACTTATTCTTGCACATTACCAAAAGGTGGGTAACATAGAATTGCAAGTTAAGTTTTTATAAAATAATAATTAGGTATCCATTATGAAGTCTCCTCAAGCATTGACGCTAATTGTTGCGTTAGTATTTTCTGTTGCTATATATTTTTTGGCTAACAGTAGTGTATTCGAATTAACAAGTATGAGTGTCGCCGTTGTTGCTTTTGTTTGTGCATTTATCGCGCCCTTAATTGGAAAAGCCGAAACAAATGCACAAGAAGCAGATACAAGCATCAGCACACTCTATGTTGGCAATTTACCGTATAGAGCTAACGAAGCCGCAGTAAGAGAGTTGTTTTCTGAGTATGGCCAAGTTCAATCAGTAAGATTGATGAAAGATAAACATACAGGAAAAAGACGCGGATTTGGTTTTGTTGAAATATCAGCCGCAGATGCAGAGCAAGCGGTTTTGTCATTGAATGATAGTGAATTTCAGCAAAGAACATTAAAAGTTCGTGAAGCAAAAGAACGACCAGAGCAAATTGTTGAATAAAACCTCAGCATAACGTTGCTTGTTAAAACCGACCCATTAAGTAGTAAGAGTGTAAAATTTACAGAAGTCGTTTAACTCTCTTACTCACTAGTCATATTAAAGCCTGTAAATGATAAGTTTACAGGCTTTTTGTTTTACTACTATATAGGTAATCGGGGAGTTACTTTATGCGTTTGATAATATTAAACTCAAATGTTTTAATATTACTGACCACAAAGTCTATCAACGCTTATCTATAGTCTATAAAATAGCGGCTTTTATTAGCGGCTGTGATTAATAAGCCAGTGCTTCTAAGATACAGTCGTTGTTTAATAAATAATGTCTTTAATAAACAAAAACAGGCCAATCGCTAAAGTCTCGACTTCATCATCAGTTAACGACCTCCACTTTCAACAAGGTATTTCAATGTTTAGTCATATCCATCCCGATAATTATCAACAGCAGCTTGACGAAAAGCAGCAAAATATTACAGAAAATTTTGCTCAGTTTGAATTACCAACATTTGAAATATTTACCTCGCCAAGCTTGAATTATCGCCAGCGTGCAGAGTTTAGAGTTTGGCATGACGGTGATGATCTGTATTACATTATGTTTAATAGTGAAACAAAAGAAAAATATCGGGTTGATGACTTTCCTGTTGCCAGTGTGCTTATAAATCAATTTATGTTGGCACTATTAGCGGATATAAAAACTAACGAAGTATTACGCCAACGTTTATTCCAAGTTGATTTTCTATCAACTGTTAGCGGCGAAGTATTGATTAGTTTGCTTTATCATAAACAGTTAGATGAACAATGGATTGAGCAAGCGCAGCAATTAAAAGTTCGACTATCGGCAATCGCTCCTGTTGATATTATTGGCCGAGCTCGCAAGCAAAAAGTGGTCTTAGACAAAGACTTTGTGATGGAAACATTAACATTAAATAACAAAGAGTTTCATTACCAGCAAGTTGAAAATAGCTTTACTCAACCTAATGCTAAGGTAAATGAAAAGATGTTGCTTTGGGCTCAACAAGCGACTAAAAATATTGGCGGTGATTTAATTGAGCTCTACTGCGGTAATGGTAACTTTAGCATTGCTTTGGCGGAAAACTTTGATCGGGTATTAGGCACAGAGATATCAAAAACGTCAGTTAAGTCTGCACAGATTAACATTGCGGCTAACAAACTCGACAATGTTGATATTGTGCGAATGGCGAGTGAGGACTTTAGTCAGGCGATGAATGGTGAACGGGTATTTCGGCGATTACAAGGTTTTGATCTGACCAGTTACAATTATCAAACTGTGCTTGTTGATCCTCCTCGAGCTGGGCTAGATCCTGATAGTGTTGAATTAGTGAGTCGCTTTGAGCGCATTATCTATATTTCATGCAATCCGGAGACACTCCGTGATAACTTAACTGAATTGGTTAAAACCCATAAAATTGAGCATTTTGCTCTATTTGACCAATTCCCTTATACCCACCATATAGAAACCGGTGTTATTTTGTCTCGTCTTTAGCGCTACTACTGCGCTGTTCGCTACGGTTTTTATTACCTACGCCAATTTCAAATGCACCACGAGCAATAAACCTGAGCTGTTTAATTGTTCGTTGTGCTAATTCTGCTAAATCTTTTTTATCACAATCTAGTGCGTCAGAGCCGGCACTAAAAACAATGGTTACGGCAGCATTTGCTTGCAGATAGGCCACTTCAGCATCAAGTTTATTAGCCTGTTGTAAATAATCACACAACTCTAGCGTAAAATAACGAATTTCACGATTAACTGCAGCACGAAATGCTTTTGACGTGCCTGAACGCTCGCGTAGTAACAAGCGAAAAATATTGCCGTTACTTTCAATGA
Source organism: Colwellia sp. MB3u-4 (assembly GCF_014077065.1). NCBI lineage: Bacteria > Pseudomonadati > Pseudomonadota > Gammaproteobacteria > Alteromonadales > Colwelliaceae > Colwellia > Colwellia sp. MB3u-4. The sequence goes on from NZ_JACGVE010000065.1 coordinate 2,748, forward strand.
ACTCCATAAAGGTACGCACAGAAATTTGGATCACCGACCCCCCTTTGTCAATACGCTGCCTTGCTTGACGCATTAATTGACGCAAGGTTAAACCCGCTTCATCCACTAAGGTTAAACCCAATTCGTCCATATCAGAAAAATGGCGATAAAATGAGGTTGGCGCTAAACCTGCCTCTTTTGCTACTTCACGTAAACTTAGGCTAGAAAAACTCCGCTCACTGCTGAGTTGCCCTAAAGCGGCATCGATGAGTTGTCGACGTGTTTTTTCTTTTTGTAATGCTCGAATACCGCTCATCGTCTTGCACCTAGTAATTATTTCAGCCTGTAACCAGTTTGATATGATACTGAAAATAGTTAATATTACTAGTCAATAGATGTTAACCACTCTGTGATATTCTGATTTTTATTCTGTATGTTAGCTAAAAAATCACCATCAACACTTGACTCAGCATCGAGTAAAGTTAAAGATAGCGTACATGTGTACACCGAAAAACTTTTCGGTGATTAATCTTAGATGGACAATTAATGAATAAACCACCTATTATTTGGTTAAATGTTTTTGTATTTAGCATTACCTTTTTATTTGCTGCCATTGCAGTACCTTACCGTGCATTCACTCATGGCTTTGATGCCACAGAAATCACCGCAGCAACGATTTGTTTTATCTATTGCGGCATGTCGATTACGGCCGGTTATCACCGACTTTGGTCCCATAGAACCTACCAAGCTCATTGGTCATTGAGAGTGATTTACGCGCTAGGTGGCGCATTTGCTTTGCAAAATAGTGCCTTGCATTGGTGTTCTGATCATCGTATTCATCACAAACATGTTGATAAAAATAACATTGACCCTTATTCCGCAAAGTTGGGCTTTTGGCATTCACACATCGGCTGGATGCTAAGAGATCATCAACCTGAGCACTACAATAATTATAACAACGTGCGCGATTTACAAAAAGATGCGGTGGTGGTTTGGCAACATAAACACTATTTACTACTGACTATATTAATGAACTTCGGTATCCCTATTTTATTTGGTTTATGGCATGGTGATATAATTAATAGCTTACTATTGCTTGGCTTTTTACGTTTAGTGTTAAGTCACCACACCACCTTTTTCATTAATTCATTAGCGCACATCTGGGGTAAGCAAACCTATACTGAAAAAAATACTGCTCGTGATAATGGCTTTCTCGCCTTTTTTACTTTTGGTGAAGGCTACCATAACTATCATCATATCTTCGAAAACGACTATCGTAATGGCATTCGTTGGTGGCAGTTTGATCCAACAAAATGGTTAATTAAAGGCTGCGCTCACTTAAAACTGACGTCAAAGTTACGTGTGACTCCTGAAGATAAAATTGAAAAGGCACGTTTATCTATGGTTTTATTACGTAGCCAGCAAAAGATAGCGGCCCACCCTGACGCAGAGCAGATGCTAGAAAGATTGCAGCATGAGTACGATGAGCTTATTCATAAGATCAACGAATTTTATGCGGTACGTAAAGCGTTAGTTGCCAGTAAACGTGACCAATTACTAGCTGGTGTTGAAAATTCAGAGGTTATGGCGCAATACCAAGAAATTAAGCGAAGATTAGCTGAGCAACAGCGAAGCTGGCAAAATATGGTAGAAAAACTAGCATAAAAACAGTTACCTTAGATTTAATTCCTGCTAATATTTTTCTCCTTAAAGCAGGAATTAAAGGGTTAACCGTTGACTAAACAAGCACAAGCCGAAAATAAGAAAGTAAAAAACGCTGCTAAAAGCTATGATTTTGACGCCATCATTATAGGTACAGGGCCTGGTGGCGAAGGCGCGGCCATGAACTTAGCCAAGCGTGATAAGCGTGTTGCTATTATTGAACGCTATCATAATGTGGGTGGCGGCTGTACTCATTGGGGCACTATTCCATCAAAAGCGTTACGTCAATCGGTTAGCCGACTCATTGAATATAACTCTAATCCGTTATTTAATGCCGGACAAAATGCCAAGCAATTAACCTTCCAAGATATTTTAAGCCACGCATCTGCCGTTATTCGTAAACAAGTCAGTTTGCGCAGCGGCTTTTATAACCGTAACCAAGTTGAACATTTTTACGGTGAAGCATCATTTATTGATGCAAACACCCTCCAAGTATTACGTATTGATGGCTCAATCGATATCATTACAGCCAAACAAATAGTGATTGCCACCGGCTCTCGTCCCTATCATCCTGATGATGTCGATTTTTCGCACCCCAGAGTTTATGACTCAGACAGTATTTTATCGCTTGAACATTCGCCACGCCAAATAATTATCTATGGTGCGGGTGTGATCGGTAGCGAGTACGCGTGTATTTTTCGCGGTTTAGGCGTCAAAGTAGACCTGATCAATACCCGTGATCGCCTACTGTCATTCTTAGACGCCGAAATGTCAGACTCATTAAGCTATCACTTATGGAATAACGGCGTTGTTATTCGCCACGGCGAACAAATTGAACGTGTTGAGACCAGCAAAGATTCAGTTATTGTCCATTTAGAGTCGGGGAAGAAGATGCGCGCCGACTGCTTATTATTTGCCAATGGTCGCACAGGTAACACCGCCGATTTAAAACTTGAGAATGCCGGTTTAAAAGCTGATGGGCGTGGGCAACTGAAAGTCAGCGATACTTATCAAACCGACGTGGAAGGTATTTTTGCAGTGGGTGATGTTATTGGCTATCCGAGTTTGGCCAGTGCAGCCTTTGATCAAGGGAGAATTTGCGCCAGCGCAATGCTTGATGGCACTGGTAAAGCAAAACTTACTGTTGATATTCCTACCGGTATTTATACCATTCCAGAGATTAGCTCTGTCGGTAAAACTGAGCAAGAGCTAACCGCAGCAAAAATTCCATATGAAGTGGGCCGCGCGCAATTTAAACATTTAGCCAGGGCACAAATATCTAATAACTTAGTCGGCTCGTTAAAAATTCTTTTTCACCGGGAAACCAAAGAGATTTTAGGTATTCATTGTTTTGGTGAGAATGCCGCAGAAATCATACATATTGGCCAAGCCATCATGCAACAAACTAATGGTGGCAATACCATTGAATACTTTGTTGAAACGACCTTTAACTATCCCACCATGGCAGAAGCCTTTAGGGTAGCGGCATTAAATGGTCTAAATCGACTTTTTTAAACACAAGCTAAGGGCAAGGCTTCTATCGCTTTGCCTTTACGCCCTACTTTTTATAGACGTTAAAGTGAAAAAATTATGAAATATCCTTTACTGGTTGCGCTGTGTTTTTTTGTCTTACCAACGCTTGCTGAAGATAGCTTTAGTATTTACTTAGTTCGACATGCAGAAAAACAAGCCGTGCAGGATGATCCTAAGTTAACCCCTTGTGGTCAATTAAGAGCAGAGCAAATTGCGACTATGCTTGAGCACACACAAATCAAACATGTATATAGCACAGCCTACCAACGTACCATGGCAACAGCGGCACCCTTTGCTAAACAACAACAGCTGGCCATACAAGAATATTTACCAAAAAAACTGAGTCAGTTTGCACAGAAGTTACTTAAACAAAAAGAAAATGTATTAGTGGTAGGTCATAGTAACACCACGCCACAATTGTCGGCATTGCTCAGTGCATTTGATGTCGAAGATCTTACCGAACAAGAATATCGTAACCTGTATCAAATACAAGTCAGTGACCAGGGTAAAACCTTAACCTTATTTACTCAACCACTTATTTGCCAATAACTTACCGATAAGCTGAAGATAACTAGTCACTTGCCTGTTACTGCTGCTTGATCAAGATTACATGTCGGCGGCATTGACTTTATTGCCTGGTTTTATCAGCTCAATATCGGTAATCGTAAAAGGTGTACCCCATTGTTGAATGGTCATAACATCTTTTACTTTGCCTTTGACTCGAACAATAGCCCCATTTTGCGCAAACTCTTTTGCCATATTCATTGGCAATAATTTTTTTCCTGAATCGGTAATAATGCCGTAAAAGCCACCTTCTAAGTTTAAAAACTGCACACGACCACGTTGCCAACCATTAAATCCATCTTTCAATTTATCTGTTGTGTCTTCCATCTTATGACCTGTTAATGCTTTATTAGTATTTACCTGTGCCTCAACAAGTGTCGTCTCTGCCTGCTGGGTAGTATTTTCCTGGCCAGTTTGCGCTATCGTCTTATTAGCTTTATCTGTTTTAGTTTCATCCTTGTCGGTTGAGCTACTACCGCAAGCGCTGAGTAACAAGCTTATTGCCAACAGAGATAAATTTTTTGTGTTTTTGATCATTGTCATGTCCATTTAGAATCAATTTACTAGCTCAGCATACCTTAATCTAAAAGTAATAACCAAAGCCTAAATATATAAAAAATCTGTTTTTAATCCTATTGAGCAACTGATTAGAAACTGTCTAGCTGAATTTTACAGGTCAGTCATGGCATTATAATTTCAAGACAAAAAAAAGGAGCCTCAGGCTCCTTTAGATATAATCAACTAAACTAGTTTACGCCAACAAGGCACAAATAATATTGCTAACAAGTATAGCTTATCGATGATATGGCTTACTCAAACGATGAACCGACTCAATAAAGTGGCCCGCATGATCTGGGTTTACATCTGGATGTATGCCGTGACCTAAGTTAAACACATGCCCAGTACCACCTTCGCCAAAACCTGCTAATATTTTTGACACTTCTTGCTCAATTCTCGGTAATGGCGCGTATAACATTGATGGGTCCATATTACCTTGCAGTGCCACTTTATCACCAACACGCGCTTTGGCATTTTCAATATCAATGGTCCAATCAAGACCCACCGCATCACAACCTGTTGCAACGATATCTTCTAACCACATACCACCATTTTTGGTAAATAATGTCACCGGCACTTGGCGGCCATCGTTATGACGAGTTAAACCATCGACAATTTTCGCCATATATTGCAATGAAAATTCTTTATAATCTCGAGGTGATAAAACACCACCCCAAGTGTCAAATACCATTACCGATTGCACACCTGCAGCAATTTGGGCATTTAAATATAAAATAACTGAGTCAGCTAATTTATCTAATAATAAGTGTAATGTTTTTGGCTCTGAGAACATCATCTTTTTGATTTTAGTGAAAGCCTTTGAACTACTACCTTCAATCATATAAGTGGCAAGGGTCCAAGGGCTACCAGAAAAGCCAATCAAGGGTACATCACCGTTCAACGTTTTTTTAATCGTGCGTACTGCATTCATAACGTATTGCAATTCGCCTTCAGGGTCTGGAATACCAATTTTATCAACATCAGCTTTACAGGTAATTGGCCGTTCAAATTTAGGTCCTTCGCCTGTTTCAAAATACAGACCTAAACCCATAGCATCAGGAATAGTTAGAATATCACTAAATAAAATCGCCGCATCAAGAGGAAAGCGACGTAAAGGTTGAATGGTCACTTCACAAGCTAAATCAGCATCACGGCAAACCGACATAAAATCGCCAGCCCCTTTGCGCACTTCACGATACTCAGGTAAATAACGCCCAGCTTGACGCATCATCCAAACAGGTGTGTAATCAACAGGTTGGCGCAATAGCGCACGTAAATACGTATCATTTTTTAATTCAGTCATGAAAATTTATCTCCGCTATTTGTATGCGCGCATTCTAACACTTCAAATTTTATTGATCTATGTCCAAATCAAATCTATGTACGCTTACAGCATTGATAAAAAATTTGCCTTATTTTTGCTATAAGGCAAAATACTCTCGCAACCTTTAATTAGCACACCCTAGCTAAAGCCAGATACCAGCAAATATCATTAGCTCAATAAGTTGCCGTTTTAGTGGCGCGATCATTTTTAGTAAAAATAATTTCATTAATATAAAAAATTTATTTTTTTATATTTTTCAGCAAAAGCTATAAGACAGTGAAAATATATTTACAAATGCCCTAAGTGGTTAACCAGGCGGAGTGTTTTTAGTCACATTTTTTCATTAGGTCATACTCACGTTACAACTTGATCGATAACACTTTTTTACATTTTTTTACCCCGCTTTAAAAAGGACAATTTATTAAAGCGTTAGCTTTTAGCTTAATCAACACCTACAAACAAAAAAATAGACTGAGCGTTGTGAGTTTACACATCACTTATACGAAGATATTCGTGGAATATATGCTCTATTAAAGTTGTTGCACAGAGAAAAAGCCTTTGCTATAAATGTCCCGCGCTAAAGAAAAACAATAATAAAAACAAAAACAATAATAATAAAAATAAAGAAATTAATAAAAAGAAGCTAGTTTACTAGACCATATAGCGAGCATTTCAAGCCTTACTTCGGTAAGGCTTTTTTATTGCCTAAAATAATGTATTTACATTAACCAACGTTAATACACAAAAGCTGCAGGCAAACACATGGCTTTTCAATATTAACGAAAATAGACCGAAATACACCTTCAAAGTATTCCCAGAGTATCCCTAGAATAAATCACCGACCATGCGAGGGAGTAATATGAATAAGCACTTCAACTTTACTATCGCCGCAATAAACAATTTACAAATCCCCCGACAGCAGTCGAGTTGAATATCGAGACACCAAAATTCCCGAGTTAATGTTAAGAGTAACGTCAACTGGCTCTAAGTCCTTTTCTATTACCAAAAAAATTGATGATAAATATGTTCAGGTTACTTTAGGACGACTCCCTGCTAATAGCATTGAGCAAGCACGTAAAAAGGCGCGTGAAAATATCTTGTTAATGGAAAATGGTGTTAATCCTATTGAGAAGAAGCGCGAAGAACTTATACAGTACTTATCTACCACTGATCTGTTTGAGCAATACGAAGAAAACTTTCAAGCTCGCATCAAAGTCGGTGAACGTAGAGAAAATCATTAGAAGACTTTAGCCGAACATGGAAGCTGCTCGTAAAACCTAGAATTGGAAAATACAAAGCCAAAGACTTCACTCATGCTATTGCCTTACGAATTACCGATGATATAAAAGCAAACTTAACTGCTGCTTTGTTTAATGCTTCAATTGCATTACTTAGGGCAATGTTTAAATTTGCTGCGAGTCACGAGTTAGTTAAGAGCAATCCGTTTTCAACAATCTCTAAGGTTCGCATTGAGTCTAAAACTAGATTTCTAAGTAAAATAGAAATAGCCAAGCTTTTTGATTCATTGAAAGAAGAAAAACAAATTTACCAAGACGTAGTGCAAATATTAATTTATACCGGCCAACGTAAAGGCAATGTTTATTCAATGGAATGGAAAGAGCTTGACCTTGGAGTTCTGTCAATAACTGTACTAATCATCAATGTTTAGAAGGAAAGTAAATTATAAAATCACGAAAGTAGCTTTTGTTTTAAGCACAATATATAATTTTATTTTTTTTCATTACTATATTTAAAGGATTAAATACATGTTCAAGCTTTCATTCGTCACTTTTCTTTGTTGTATGTTACTAGCATGTGGTGGTGGTGGTGAATCATCGTCTACTAATAATACTTTACCTACCGATAATTCAAATAATAATAATTCTTGGTCTCCCAAAAAACCTGTTTATTCAGGTGAACGTGAGACATATATAATCTCTTATTCAAATGTTTCTGAAACAATGATCAATATTGCTGAGTCGTTAGATGTTCTCAACATGCTGGCATTTGGTGATGCATATTCACAATTTTATTTTTTAAGTGAAAATAGCAATTCAATTATGGGGGATGATGTAAGTTGTATTGGCGGTACAGTTACAAGTAAAGAAGTGGAGCAGAACAAAAAATTTGAAGTGTTTTATAACAAGTGCTTGATTGATGGTACTGAGGTTAATGGTACTTTAAGAGTTATTATAAATGGCTCTAAGGTAACCGTTATCCCAAACATTACCATGTTAGACACTTCTACTAATGAATATGCAACAATTAACGGATACTTTGAGCTACCAAACGATTACACCGCTTTATTTTATCTAATAATGGAGGTTGATGGTGAACAATTATGGTTTGATGAAGTAAAATTAAATGTCTATGAATATGATTCAGATTGGGGGATAAAATATGAAGGGGATATTTATATATCAGATTCAGGAAAGTTAACTGTTTCTACATCTAATATTGGAAATAAAGATCCTAGTAGCCCTAATAGGTTAACACTTTCAATATCGGCAAATATAGAAATTGAGCTTGTTGCTCAACTACAGGAGTATCTCACATTTACTTATTCTGACGAGTATATAGCTGTAACAATCCCATTAACAGGCAATTTTGATGGATATAGTAACGATCAAATTAACCACGCACCTCAAGCAATTATCTTTCCTGAATTATTAGAAATAGATAGAAACCTACCACTTAATTTGACTGCTATAAAATCAACAGATCCTGACTTTGACCCACTTACTGTCAAATGGGAGTTACTGTCTGGTCCTGATGGTAGTCAGTGGCAAGTTAATTCAGATCATTCAGTTACGTTTTCCGCTGATGTTCCTGGCATATATTCCATTAAATTGACTGTTCATGATCTAGAAGAAGAGGTCTCATCTGTTGAAGGGTCCATCAGAGTACTTAAAAATACACCTAAACCATCAATAAGCTATGTACAAGTTGATAATTATATAGGGCATGATTTTAATGCTCATATCGCATTGGATAATGATGAACTTGATGGGCCATTCGAATACAAATTAAAATATGGTCCATCGAATATGGTCGTTGATGATAATGGTCATGTTACTTGGGATGGAGCTATACCAAATTTCGGCTATGATATGGATGTTAACTTTGCTGTCTATATTAAAAATTCTGATAACTTCACCATTATCAAAAATAGTATTTCTTTAAAACCAGAAACAGTTCCCACTCTCACATCAATAACTGATTCTACATGGCGTTCATTTGATTTTAGTTCATTTTTTGATTCTGCAATAATACAAAGCACACAGAATATAAGCACCCTTTATCAAGGTGGTGAAATACTAAGCAAGCTAGCTTTAGATGGTACTAAATTAGAAGTTCAGCATGTATCTTTATATACAAATCAGAAAAACACCCAATATCAAGGCATTTATGATGCAAATGACGATGGAGTAGATGACTTCTGGTTTTCTAGTGTGACTAGGAATAGTGATAATATCGCAACTAGCCATATTTTTTGGAAAGACGGTCTAACAGCTGAAGAACATGAATTTTTAAGTATGGAAAACTCTGGACGTTACTTGAAATTTAGATTAATCGATTATGATAATGATAATCAGAAAGACATCATATTTTCTCAAAAAGCTTATGGTGACGATACTAAAGTAATTGACATAAAGTCAAAAGTTATAAAAAAAACAATAGATAGATTTTACTTTGATTATACTAGAGCTTGTGACTTCAATGGTGATGGTTATACCGACTTTGCCTACGCAAATCGTGTACTAGATTACAATAATGACGAAACACTTTATTATGTAAATACATCTGCATCCATTCTAACGATTGACAGCAATGCCGACGGCATATGTGAAGTGATTGACTATAATGGTGCACAAGTTACTTGGCATAGTTTGCTTGGAGATAATAGTTCTATGACATTATTAGAAGGCTATGATGTGTTAAGTGATCAAGTTGTCGGAAAATTTTACGACGATGGATTTGAAGAACTTGTTGTTTCTTATAGAGATAGCTCAGAAAACTTTGCAACAAAGACTTTGATTATTAAAATAGATAATTTACAGACAGTCGCTGTTGAAACTATATCGAGGGAAAAACCAACTAGTTTCCAATCTCCATTGAATTTAGTTGCAGTGTTAGATGTTGACGGTGATGGAATTGATGAAATCATACGAAAAGAAGCTGTAACAGGCTCTGAATTCACGCAACAAAGGTTTTTCGCAACAAAGCTAAGTGAAGGAACGTTCAGGGAAGTATTTAATTCCAATACTCTAAAGAGTAATATTTACAAATTTGTGAATTGGACTAGTACAGGTGAATTGTTTTATTTTGGAACATACAGTGAGCGATATATTGCGTCTGTAAAGGAAAGCTTTGAGCCACAGATCTTACTAAAAGATCAGAACATTAGGTCAGTGAGTATAGAGAATAGTGAACTATTTTCTTATCTTTGGAGTGGGAGTAAAAGTTTATCAAAAATTGATTTAGCTTATTCTGAATATTGGAATTCAAATGTTACAACTGACAATAGTTTTGATTTCAAAAACTTTGGTGAATTTTTATTATCACTTGGTAGTTCTAGCAATGATAATCTGATAAATGCAAGTACGGGTGAAATCATTTACGAAGTCCCATCTGTAGATAGTAACAAGTACAGTAAGTATGACATTAGTCCACATAGTGGATTACCTAAATATATTGCAAGTAGGCGTTCAAAGAGCTTGCTCAAAATCAAACCTGATCTAAGTGTAGAAGTGCTTTATGATTCAATCAGTGGCGAACTTATGAATGAAGCAGAAGATTATTCATTTGTTCAGTACGACAATGATGAACAAATGGAACTAATAATATATAACCATATTCACTTAGGAAGAGAGTATAAAATACTAGATACTGTTACGCTCCAACTAGAGCCAATTGATAGTTTACATAACACTATTATTAATAACGAAAACATTACTGATGATGAAATTGTCCCGTGTTTCAAGTGGGATAAAGAATGTAGAAATTTAATTTATCTAAATAGTAGTAGTTTAGAGGGTCACACGAACACAGGAACGAACAGATCTCTAAAAGTAGTAGATAAATATACGGGAACGATCATCTGGCAAAGTCCTGAGTTGATGGCTGATGATATAGCTTTTAGAAAAGTAGGAAATAAAATAGAGGTCGCCATAAGTGTAGAGGGTGGGTTTATTTATACACTTAATTAACCACTCTTATTCAATAAGGGATGAATTAAAGTAACGCTAGCTGTGAAAGGTGATTTAGATTTTAATACTTAGTTTATTCTACAGCACACAACTTAATAGCCTAGATAACTGAACTTGGCAAAGTAAAGCGCAGCTAAAGTGCTCAACACCCGCTTTAGCGGCATCTACTGCCCTACTGTCACCATCAACTGGCATTATCCGACGTGCAAAGTTTACTCGCTGAAGCGCAATATTTTTGGCCGCACAAAGTTTGTTTCGGCGAAAGCAATAGCACAAGCCTTTGAGGTAATTAAGCACAGCCAAGGAGAGTATTTTAAGCTCACCTGCTCGTGGTTAATTAACTGTACTGGTTTGCATGCAGTTAGGTTGCTCATGCCATTGAGGACACGCCAAAGCACTATATTCCAAGGATATACTACTGTCGTGAACACTATTTTAGTTATCAGGGGAAAAGTCCATTTCAACAGCTTATTTATCCAATACCTAGTTTAATGGTTCGGGTATTCATGTTTCGTTAACTATAGCAGGGCACCTTAAATTTGGCCCTGACATGCAATACATCGATGTTATTGACTACCACGTTGACCCAATACTAAAAGCTAATTTTTTTAAGGCAATAGTACGATACGCCCCTGAAATTGATGCTAATAAATTGCAGCCTGATTACACCCGTATTCGACCAAAATTACAAACCACACACTAAAGTTTTAGAGACTTTAGCAGTCAAAATGAAAATAAATATGGCATAGCAGGGCTAGTTAATTTATTTGAAAGAAAAAATCTAACACCTTCAGAGATAAAAATTTTATTCTGGGTATAAAAAAGCCCTCTACCAGTAGAAGGCTTTTTAACGTTGTTTAGCTGTAACCTTTATTAAGGTTAGATAACTCCCTAGTTACGGCTTTTTACTGATATTTATCGTTGGTGTGAGCGGATTAGGCCCAGCAACTGTAACGATATAATCACCATCTTCAGTAATTGTTACGCTCAAGTTATCTTGCGAGTCTTGCACTAATACCAATGGTGAATCTAGAGTAACAACATTGGTATCTGCCGGAGCCCCTAAATTGACAGTTGACCAGTCACCCGAAGCCACTTTAAATCCATAATCACCAGCAGTTAGGTTTATTTCCACAGAGTAGCTGCTTGCGCCATCATAGTTAAGTAGATCAACTTCCCCCCAATCATTCATGTCGCCACGAATAAATACGGGTGTAGCACCAAACATTTCTGCGGCATAAATACTTAATGTAGGCTCAGCTAAGTTAGATGCGTCAAACACAAACGTGTAATCGCCAGCTTCAGCAAAGACCATACTGAAGTTATCAATACTACCTGACAATAATAACTGCACTTCACCTTCAAATATTTCCATATCATCAGCTGGTGCGCCCATATTGATTGTAGACCAATCAGCAGAGGCTATTTTAAAGTTAGGCGTTGAAGCAGTCATGCTAATCGTAACTTGGTACTTGCCACCACCCACATAAATTAAGCGGTTATCTTCACTCCAGTCATTCATATCACCACGAATAAACATAGGTGTTCCAACAAACGGTTCTTCATTTTCTACTAACAAAGTAGGTGCGTTGATATCAGAAGAATCAAGCGTGAAGATGTAAGTCCCATCAACGGCAATAGTAATACTTAAATTGTCATTGCTACCAGGCAATAAACTAAAGCTTTCATCTTCTACTACTTCAACACCAGAGCTTGGTGCGCCTAAGTTAATTGTTGACCAATCTCCTGAAGCAATTTTAAAACCGTAACTTCCTGCAGCAAGGGTAATCTTCGTTTGGTATATACCATCAGCTTGGTAGATTAAGCCATCGACTTCACCCCAACCATTCATGTCACCACGAACGAATGGAACCTTATCTCCGTAAGGAACAACATCAGGTGCTCCTGCCGTTGCATAAGCTGATAAACCTGAACCTTGCGTTTCGCCTTGTACTTTCACAAAAACAGCGGTCGTTAACGCAGGAACAGTAAAGCTGCCTTCGTCAGTACCTTGCTCAAAGCTAGCACTAGCAACAGCGCCATCAACTGAGTCAATGAGTAAAGGGTGTAAGCTAAAATCACTTGCTGAGACAATAGTATGTGTTTGTGCGCTATTGCTACCATTTACCAGAACGACTATCGCGTCATAATTAGGGTCAATATCAGTAAGGTTTGTGCCGTCATCAATACTCATGACAATCAAACCTTGTGTTTGATTTTTGCCAATATTGTGAAAACCAACACGGTTAATAATATCTGCCGCGGTTGTTAATCTAAATAATGAGCTGTTTGAACGAATTGATAAAAATTCATTGAAAACATTCGAGGCAAACAACATATCAGTGATTGAAACAGTGCTTGATGGACTAGAAGCTAGTGCAACTAAGTAGCTGTCATCTCGGCCGCCTTTATCTAGAGGTAAGCCTTTATTCCAGTTGTTAATTTCAAAAGTGAAATCAACTAAGTTATACCAATCGCCAGCATCATAGGTATTTCGGTCTAAAGATTTAGAGCGAAGGAAGTCACCACCCATTTGTAAAAATGGAATACCTTGCGACAATAATACAATTGATTGTGAGATGTTTTGTGCACGAACACGTTCGCTGTTCGACATTTCAGGATTTAACTTAAACTGTAAGTTATCCCATAAGGTTTCATTATCATGTTTTGAAACATAATTAATAACATCAGCAGGGTCTTTCGCATACATACCGAAACTACTACCTGCTGCGTCTATACCATTAAAGTTTTTCAATACATAGTCAGTTAGTGTGCCTGCCATGCCCAATTTCACAATGTCTTGTTGTTCAAATGGATAATCTGAATCACTCACATTGTTAAATAGGGTCGCATTACGAATACCATCACGAATGCGATCGTTATAAGTGGCTATCTCTGTGCCCGCCATATTTTCTTGATTAGCGCGTTCGAAACCACGAGAGTCTTTGTACCAACCTTCACCATAAAAATGATTATCAGGGTCAATCGCTTGAACGGCGTCACGCGCTGCTAGCATTTGCGCTTTAGAAGCTTGGCTCATAATATCGAAACGGAATCCGTCGAACTGGTATTGCTGTGTCCACTGTTTTAACGAGTCAACCATCAACTTGTCCATCATGCGATGTTCAAGGGCTGTATCACTACAACAGGTGCTGTTTTGAACCGCGCCTGTAGTCACGTCACGGCTGTGATAATAACCGGGTACAAGTTTATCAAGTACCGAGTTATCCCATAAACCAGCAGAGTTTGTATGGTTATAGACAACATCTAAAACCACACGTAACCCAATGTCATGCAATGATTTGATCATCGCACGCATTTCTTTAATACGTGTTACGCCATCAGGGTTTGAAGCATAGATACCGTCAGGTACATTGAAATGCTTAGGATCGTAGCCCCAATTGAAGCTATCAGTATTGCGCATCGCTTCAGTCAATAAAGCAACATCGTTTGTGAAAGGTGAATAGCTTTCAAAAACCGAACGCAATGTTTGCTCGTCAATTCCTTGATAACAAGGCGGTGCTTTGGAATCTACTTTACATAATGCTAATACTGTACTGTCCAGATCGATAATTTTGGCTGCATCTTCATTAATGGTAGCGATATCATTAGCAGGTAACATATGAAATGTATTCAAGCCATTAGCCACTAATTTTTGTAGATGCAACATAGGCGCAGAGTCTATTTCGGTAAAGGCTAAGAACTTGCCTCTATTGTCAACTGAAGTACTTTCATCTTGTGCACTAAAATCACGAATATGCCCTTCGTAAATTACCGCATCTTCGTAGTTTTCGATAGTTGATACTGAGTGGCCTTCCCACCCTTCAGGTTGTAAGTCCTCGTCAGATAAGTTAACAAACTGAGAGTATTCACCATTGGTTGATAAACTTACCGAGTAAGGATCAGTACTTTCAATTTCTTCAATCGCTTTATTTTGTGGATGGTAAAGCGTTAATGCTAAACGATAAAATTGACGGTCTAGACTTGTATCGCCGGTATAACTCCATACACCTGTCATTGAATCTTCAGTCATATCATGACTTGAAACCATGTTTTTATTCGCATCATAAAGATTTAATTTAAGCGTTTGAGCGGTTGGAGACCACACAGAAACTTTAATGCTACCGTTTTCATAAACCACGCCTAAGGTTGCTTCATCGGCATCAGCCTCGCCTTTGGTATAAAGGTCATCAAGTACTAAATCAGCTTGCACATAGGTGGCCGCAACAGCAATCCCTTCGGCGTTATAACCAACTAAAACTAATTGGTTTTTAGCGATAGCTTTTGCTTCTTCAACAGACCAATTACCTGAAAATGCAGGCCAGTCAGCAACTAAAGGTGCAGCTGCTTTTTGCTCGTCGCTTAAGTTAACTTCTGTTAACTCAACAACCGTTCCAGTGATAACATCTGGGTTCGCTTCGTCTCCACCAATACCAGCAGTCGCTGAATGATGTAATTTAACTGAGGTTACCAGTTCAAAATTCACATCCCAGGTAAAGGTGTTGCTATCAATCCAATGTGCTGAAAAATCATTTATTGCTAACGCTTGCTTACCCAAGGATACAACTGGGTATTCAAAAATAGAGGCTACACCTGAAAAAGTAAAGTTCATACGCTGGTATGTTTCATCATCTTGAAACAGTGGCATTGTAAAGTCACCACCACCAAATTCTTTTCCTGCGTCATCAGTGCCTTTATGAACAATAAAGTGACCACATTCATTGTAACCATCTTTAAGGTTTACTAGCCAATACGCGCCATATACGGGATCAACCCCAGTATGAACTAAACCACTATCCCAGCTTTGCGCTAAAGAATCTTCTGCATAAGCATCACATTCATCACTATTCCAATTATGCATTTTGTAGTCGTCGTATTCACCGTCAGCACGGTTATAAAACAACAACGCCTGATTTTCTTGAGGGAAAATAACAGGGGCAGGTGCATTGGGATCAATACCAACCACACAACTTTCATTTAATGCATCTGGTACCGTTGGCACAGGACAAACAATAGGCTCGGGCGCAACACAACTTGTACCGGCTGCGTCGGCAACCATTGGCACATCGCAACTAAGTAATACTTTACCCGACTCGGTAGAATCTGAACCGCCACACGCGGCCAGTATTATTGATAAAAATGCTAAGACAATAATTCTTAACACCGATTTTTGACTAAACATAACATTTACTCCAAAGAGATAATTGGCGAGCTAATACCGAAATGAATACGGAAATTATTAGATTCTTTTTATTTGAAAATATAATTTCATTCACTTTAATAACTCATGGCTAATAACTAACGGGCTCTACAACGCGTACGTCATACCTAAAAAGAACTGACGACCAAAGTACTGAATGGTGCCTGTTTGGCTTTGTACGCCAAAGTAACTTTTGGTGGGTTCGTCGGTTACATTATTCACCTGAAAAACAACACCTAAATTGTCATTAACTTGATAGGAAGCCTGATAATCGATGACCAATTCATCGTCGTAATTAACGGTTTGTGCTTCGACAGCGACTTGCTCTGAAACAAATTCATCTCGATAACGTGCACTAAAGCGCGTTTCAAAACCTTCATGAGCCCAAAATAGTGTGCTTTGTAGAACATTTTCAGATAAGCCTGGCAGTGAAATAGGTAAATCTTGTTGCCCTAATTTTGAAATTTGTTGAATTTCACTTTTAGTATGTGAGTAACTTGCACTCAGTCCTAAGCCAGACCATAAACCGGGTAAGAATGAAAAAACTTGCGTGTATGTCACTTCAAGCCCTTTTATATAACCACCTTTATCATCGTTAAACGCTGTTTCAAAATTACCATTGCGAATTTCTAATGGCACGCCGCTTAGTGGGTCAATATATTCATCAGGGACAATTAAACCATTGCCAGCGAAGTCATATTCACTGATCGTTTGGGTAACAATACCTGCCGACTTTATGTCTTTATAGAAAAGGGCAAAAACAAAGTTACCATCCGATTCTGTAAAATATCTTTCATAAGAAATATCATATTGATTGGCATAAAACGGCTTTAAATGAGGGCTGTTTTTAGCGTTACCACTTATTTCAGCGTAAGTACCTCTCTCAGTTGTTACCTTGTTAATATTCACGCTACTGTTTGAAGCTAGTCGGTCAATATTAGGTCGGCTCATTACCTTTGCCGCAGCAAAACGTATTTGATCATCATCGGTTAGATGAAAATTTAAATTCATTTGAGGGAGATAATCGGTATAAGTATTACTGATGATACTTGGTGCATATTTTTGGTTGATTAGCCCTGCGTCGTCGGTAATAAATTGCGCGCCTAAATCTGCATTAGGCTCTACGACAACATCGCGCTTTGCATCCAGAACATCTTCGCCGTAGGCATCTTTTACCCTTGTTAAGCCAACATCTTGTAATGAGGTAGATGCTTGTTTTGTTCTAACAACACGAACACCAAAGTTACCCGTGACTGACATATTGCCAATTTCAGTATCAATGTTTGCCATAATATAAGCCGCGAAAATATCTTCAAATACTTCACCACTTTCTTTCATGGTCCAGTCTGAATTTTTTCCTAATGAGTCACCATTGATAACACCACTTGCAGAGCCGCCCCAGGTTTGAACTGGCTGAGGAACCCCCTCAGGAAACCAAGCATTTAACACTGCATCTTGATCAAGTGCTAAATAGCTTGGAAAATAAGAAAAGTCACCTTGCCAGTCAACCACTGAAACCATATCTTCAGTGAGCGTTAAAGGTTTTTCTTTCGAATTAAAGCCACTGTCGCTGCCAAATTCAAAGACTGAGCGGTCATTACTGTATTTTCTTTCTGAATAACGAGCACCAAATTCAATAGAAGAAATATAATTAGTATCAAGTGAGTATTGAAAATCAACACGAGCAGCGGTAACTTCGTCTGAATTGATATAAGGATAAATGCCGTATTTTGTCACCATAACACGGTTTAAATCTGTTAACGCATCGGCTTGATTTAAACTCACATCAGGTAAATCTAGGCCATTCAATAAGTAATTTATAGAGACATTATTATCAAATTCTGGCTCTGCTGCATTAGCATCATCTGATACTAGTGCCCAAAGTAATCCATTTCTAAAATCACTGGTGGCTAATGAATAAGATAAGTCTATCGCCATATTAAGGTTGTTGGTAATTTGCCAGTCTGCATTGATACCGAAGCTTTTTACTTCATCAGAATCGCTATTGTCGTCATTAACGACTTCAACACGCGTTGAACTATTATAGGTTCTGTTAAATGTACCGCCTATGACAGAGTTATCAATAATAGTGGCATTGCCTATTGCGGCACTACCACCGTCCAATTTAACACGATAACCACGGGCAAATTCTTCAGAATCAAATTTAGAATAAAAACCATCAAGCTTTAGCCTAAAGTTATCAACGGGTTGCCATTCAATAGTCGTAACGAAACCGTCACGGGTTTCTTCACCGCCTTTGTGCTGCAACTCAAAACCTTCACTGACATATTCTTTATTAAGGTGAATACCGTCTTCTTTTGTTGGACCATTTGTATCGTTTTCTACCCCGTCTACATCTCTAAGTTTATTGTAGCTTTGTCCGATAAACTGTGTGCTGGCACTGGGTTGGAATAAACGTGCATAACCAAGCGCAATACCCAAGGTGTCATCAGCAAATTTACCCTGATATGAAACACTAAAACGATGACCTGATGATGTAGCATCAGGCACATCGCTGGCTAAATCGTTGTACATACCACGAGCATTCACATTAAAAGAATGTTGTTTTTCATTTTTCAAAGGACTGGCAGTTTTTAATTCAACTGTACCTGCCACGCCACCTTCAATGAGTGATACTTTAGGTGATTTAAAAACGGAGGCTTGTGAAATCAGCTCTGAAGGGTATTGATCAAATTCAACACTGCGCTGACCGCTGGTTGAGACTTGCTCGCGACCATTTAGGGTGGTCGATACAAAACCACCTGACATACCACGGATATTAATTTCAGCAGCTTGCCCACCGGTTCTTACAGCAGAAATACCGGGTAAACGTGTTAAAGCGTCTGCCATGGAAACATCAGGTAGTGCCCCTAAGTCATCGGCCGTTATTTGCTCTGATACGGTATCAGCAAAGCGTTTCTGATTGATAGATTCAATAAGTGAACGTCTAAAACCAGTAACTTCAATAACTTCAATGGCTTTTACTTTTGCTTTGGCGTTATCTTTTACGTCTACTTTTTCTGTTTCTAAGGTAGTTTCAACATTTTCTTGTGCATAAAGCCCCCCAGAAGACATTATAAAACCACAAGAAAGTAAGGCTATTGAAAGCTTACTCCGCTTAAATGTACGCATAATTATTTCCCCTAATATTCATCCATGACATATTTTTATTGTTAGTTTTCTAACTAACTTTTATTATTTATCGTTAACGTTATTAATATAAGGGATGGTTTTTTCTTTAGATATGCTTTGCATACGTATTCAATAATACTGAGAACTCAAACAATTTTGTAACATCAGCAAAACTCATAACATCTATATTGTCACTAATAAGCCGCTAGCCCATTAATACCCAAGATCAAATGTATTAAACATAGAGGAAAGTTGCAGCCTGATTACGCAGGGGTTCGGCCAAAATTACAAGCCGCATACGAAGGTTTTAGAGACTTTAGCATTCAAAATGAAAACAAATATGGCATATCAGGGCTAATTAATTTATTGGCTACTGACTCAGCCGGGCTGATCTCAAGTTTAGCTATTGCTGAGTACGTTGAGCACTTACCGCTATCTGATTAGCCTAATTGAATGCAGTAGCAATACAGTAGTGATGCCGGGTTAAAAACAAAAAAACCAACCTAGGTGGTTGGTTTTTACTATACAAAAAGCTATAAAATTTTACTTAGCTATTTATCGCCAACTTGCGCTGCGGCTTCTGGTTTTTGAATTTCTAATAATTCAATATCAAATTGAAGCACAGAGTTACCCGGAATGCGTGGTGGGTTACCATTTGGGCCGTAAGCTAGATCTGCAGGGATAGTAAATTTAAACTTAGCACCTACTGACATTAACTGCACACCTTCGGTCCAACCTGAAATCACGCGATTAAGTGGAAAAACAGCTGGCTCACCACGTTCGTATGAACTATCAAAAGTTTCACCATTAAGGAAAGTACCCTTGTAATGCACTGTTACTGTATCGGTAGCAACAGGCTTATCACCATCAGCTGCGGTTAAAATTTCGTATTGAATGCCCGACTCAGTAACTTGAACACCTTCTTTTTTAGCATTTTCTGCCAAGAAAGCCTGACCTTCAGCTAAGCTTGCTTCTGAACTTACGGTAGCTTGCTCGGCTTGCTTTGCTTTCATTGCTTGATCTAAATTCATCAACAAGGCTTGAATGTCTTCTTGTTCAATTTGAGAGTTACCGTCCATGCTATCGGTAAAGCCACGAATAATAAGTGTTTTATCTAAAGTTAAGCCCAACTTATCGTGCTCTTCTAGATTACGCTCCATGTACATACCAATTGAAGCACCTAAACCGTAAGCTTGTTTTTGTATTTCTGTATCAAGCGCAACTGTTTGTTCTTCTTGCTTAACTGGTTCTTGACAACCCATTACTGATAATAAAGCAATAGCGACTACCGTTGGTTTAAAAAATCTCATTTATTTCTCCGTTTTACTACTCAGTCAGAAATTCCCGCTAAGTCATTTAAATATGTGTGAATTGTGAAACAATGCGGCTTATACTAACGATAAATGCCCTAAGAAAAAAGTATTAATATTTTGCTGAACTGTAACTTAACTAATCTTAAAGCCAAGCTTTTGTTTTTATTGGTGTTGATATTGCTAACAGCTTGTCAGCCTCTCGGCCAAGCACCAGAAAAAAGGTGGCAACATGCGGTAGAGGGAGCCTACGCGGCAAATATCTCTAATGACGCTAAATTCAGTGTTGTCTCATCCATTCATCACGGCATTAGCTTGTGGGATTTAGACAAAAACGCGCTGATATATAACTGGTCGCAACAGCAAAATAGTGCTGATAATTTAGTATTGGTGGCAGATATTGCTGATAATAACAGTCATGCCCTAACCGCTAATCGCCATGATTTTTCCCTGTGGAATATCAAAAATGGCCAATCAGAAGGTTATTGGTCAATTACCGAATCTACTATTCGTGATGTCGCCGTAGCAAATAATGGTGACTACTTACTTGTTGGACAAAGTAACGGTAAAGTCGTCCACATCACCATCGCCAATGGCCGCCGCTTAGAGTTTTTGGGCCATCAAGAAAAAATTAATGCGATCGATATGTTGCCTAATGGCCGAGTGGCTATTTCTGGCTCTAATGATTTTGTTGCTTATGTCTGGGATACCGTTTCGGGACAAGTTATTTATCGTTTTAATCACCCTAGTCGCGTGACTATGGTGGCGCTTGATCCTAAAGCACGCTATGCCTTTACCGCTGACAGTAAAAAGTCAGCCAATATTTGGGATTTAAAAACCGGTGAGTTAGTGTCCCAATTAAAATATTTTAATCGCCAAGAGATTTTTAGTGCGGTGCAATTTTCACCTGATGGCACTAAGTTATTAACTGGCGCACCTTCTCGTAAGGTTAGCGTATGGGATATTGCTACAGGCGAACGGCTAACCAGTTGGCGTGTTTTACCACGTGATGATATTAGACCGGCGGGGGCAGTT
This sequence comes from Colwellia sp. MB3u-4, assembly GCF_014077065.1. Classification (NCBI taxonomy): domain Bacteria; kingdom Pseudomonadati; phylum Pseudomonadota; class Gammaproteobacteria; order Alteromonadales; family Colwelliaceae; genus Colwellia; species Colwellia sp. MB3u-4. Next base: position 24,255 of record NZ_JACGVE010000065.1, read on the forward strand.
GTTTATAGCGTCGCTTTTAGAGATAATAACCAAGTAATCACCGAAAGTTCCTCAGGATACGCCGAATTATGGCAGGTAAATAAACAGTGAAATCAGTTAACGAATTAAACAAAGCCGTCGAAATGCTTGAAAGCCGCAATGCCTTTCAAGACGATATAATAGAACAACTTAACCACGAAATAACACTACATCAACGCCAGCTTGCAGAGCTGAAACAGCAAGTATCATTGCTTGCCAACAGAATTAAAGACAATACGCCAGAGCAAGACGGTAAAGAAGAAGTAGAGCCACCGCCACCACACTATTAAACGCAATACGCTAAATATTATAATCTAATTGATACCAAGCACTTCAATACCTGCAGGGTTATTAAAGCAGATATAAAATAACCCTAGGCGCTAATGAGTAGGCTTTATTTAATTTACTCTGCTAAATTTTAAGCTACTGAGCGAATAAACTGGGGTTGGTGGCTATAAAAGCATTATAATTAGCGATTGAATATTGTTAATCACAAAACTTAACGTAAGTTAACGCAACTGACAAAGGTCGCAGCATGAACACCAAAATATACAAGCAAGTGCTTTTTTTCGCTGATCACTTAATGGCAGCAGCTCAAGAGCAAGAGCAATCTACATTCGATGGTTTTTATGCCGAACTAAAACAACTCTGCGAAGAGAATGAAAATACCGATAAAGACCACCCTGTGCAGTGGGAAACACTTGCTGACTTTACTGATGACTTACCTTTAGCTATTACTATTTATGAGCAAGCTTTATTAAAAGCTGAAACGATTAACGACAAAGACTTCCGTTCGTCTATTAGTTATTCTATCGCGACAATGAAAGTGGCATTAGATGATCAAGCAGGCGCTATTGAGTCGTTAGAAAAAGCTAAAATCAGCTGTAATAAAATTTCGGATAAAGAATTAAAAGCGGAAATTCATGACTTACTGGAAGAGTTAAAACTTTCATCATAATGAATGTTAAAACTTAGCTGGGCTATATTGAATACTGGCGGGGATTTTCTCTGGGATAGTACTGGGTACTTGTGCTATCCCAGATGCTTTAGCTTTACACATTTAAGCTTACTGAGCTTATCCCTTCCTAAACGGTCGCAATGATGAACTATTATTCTTAACAGATGAAAGATAATTAACTGTTAGGAAGAGATGAAAAATTGTAAAAATTAATTCAGTCAAAAAATTTAGTCTGATGACGCTAAAATAAAAACACTAAATGAGAAATTATCCTCACCAAATAAAGATGATTAGATTGTCAAATCGATAATACCAAATTCAGCACTAACGGCTATCTTTACTTCTGCCTTATTTACTTCTGACTCGCTACAAATCAAACTTAACGCCTAGTCGCTTTGGTAAAATATCAAAACCAGACAAAAGTATGGCTTAACAGTACCGGTCAATTAAGCGCTACAACTGAACACAGCCCCAGGCTAAACAAGATTTGATTTTTGTTTAATATTCAAGTCATTAATCTGGTTTAAAAATACCAATGACCTGCTCTTTTGGTCTGACGTCTTGTGCAACATGCTCTTCAGGTTGCGCCATTTGATGACCACAATTTACACAGGTGACTGTCTCAACACTATTTTCTTTCGTTAGCGCCATGGTATCGATTGCCTTACATTTTGGACAGGTTGCTCCTGCTATAAATCGTCTTTTCACTTATCTACTCAATTTTATGGAATTTTTTCACAGATTTTAGCAAGATATCTGCCTAGGATTTCTATTTTACCTTGAACTACCCCCTAAGGAAAAGCGACAATAGTGTTCTGCATTAAAATGAGTAACGATAAATGATCATAGCCACAGATTTAAGTTTAGCCCGAGGCGCAAAATACCTCATAAAATCATCAAGTTTTACTATACATCCAAATCATAAAGTTGGACTTGTTGGGGCGAATGGCTGTGGAAAATCTTCTTTGTTCGCCAGCTTACTGGGCACACTACCATCAGATGTGGGCAACCTTTCTATGCCCTCAAGCTGGAAAATTGCTACCGTTAAACAGGAAACGCCCGCGTTAGACCGCTCAGCTCTAGACTATGTTATGGATGGAGATGTTGAATATCGTGAGCTAGAGGCGAAATTAGAACAAGCGCGCGAAGACGACAATGGCACGCTTGAAGCCACTATTATCAACCAAATTGACGCGGTCAATGGCTACAGTTTACCGGCACGAGCGGGAGAATTATTACACGGTTTAGGTTTTGTACAAGAGCAACTAGTTAACCCAGTTAAATCATTTTCTGGTGGTTGGAGAATGCGCTTAAACTTAGCTCAAGCCTTGATCAGCCGTGCCGATTTATTATTACTGGATGAACCCACCAACCATTTAGATTTAGATGCCGTGATTTGGCTGCAACGTTGGTTAAAAAGATTCACCGGTACTTTAGTGCTGATCTCACATGATCGTGATTTTCTTGATGATGTGATTGGCCAAATTTTGCATATTGAGCATCAAACCGCGAAATTATATTCGGGCAATTATAGTGCTTTTGAGCGCCAACGTGCCGAACACCTTGCACAGCAAGATGCGCAATATCAGAAACAACAAAAAGAAGTTGCTCACTTAACCTCTTTTGTTGACCGCTTTCGCGCTAAAGCCAGTAAAGCAAAACAAGCACAAAGTCGTTTAAAACGACTGCAAAAATTACCTGATTTGGCGCCAGCACATGTAGACAGTCAATTTACTTTCAGCTTTGAGCATCCCGAAACCCTGCCTTATCCGTTACTGGCACTAAAAGAGAGCCAATGTGGCTATAGTGAACAAGCCATTATTTTAGAAGATGTTGCCATGACCCTAGTACCCGGAAGTCGCATTGGCTTACTCGGGCGCAACGGTGCGGGTAAATCAACATTAATAAAATCACTGGCGGGAGATTTAGCCCTACTAAAAGGTGAGCGTTATTGTGCGCAAGATTTAAAAGTGGGCTATTTTTCACAGCACCAACTTGAGCAACTCCACTTATCCAGTAGTGCCATTGAGCATATTACACGGGCAAAGGCCGATATAACCGAATTACAAGCACGGTCATTTCTAGGCCGCTTTGGCTTTAGTGGTGACCAAGCACTAGATAAAGTCGGCACTATGTCTGGTGGCGAAAAAGCGCGCTTAGTATTAGCGCTTATTGTCCTAGAAAAACCACAACTGCTACTGTTAGATGAGCCAACCAACCATCTTGATTTAGAAATGCGTCAAGCATTGGTGTTAGCTCTGCAAGACTTTGAGGGCGCAATCATTCTTATTGCCCATGACCGATATTTATTAGAGTCGTGTGTCGATGAATTTTACTTAGTGGCTAACGGCCACGTGACTGACTTTGATGGTGACATTGACGACTATCAACAATGGTTAAATGACGATAAAAAGCAAAGCGTTAAAGCAAATAAAATCGTTAGCGAGCCACAAGTTGATAAAAAACAACAACGCAAAGAACAAGCCGAATTACGTAAAAAAGCCTCACCACTGCGCAAACAAGCAGATAAATTTGAAAAGCTAGTACAAAAAAGCCAAGACGAGTTAACGGAAGTTGAAGCTAAGTTAGCAGACAGTGACATTTATCAAGCTGAGCATAAAGCCAAACTAACCGAACTACTGAAACGCCAAGCAAAGCTGACACAAGACTTAGAAGCCAATGAAATACAATGGCTTGACCTTGAAGAGCAAATTGAAGAGATAATGTCGCAAGCATTATAAATTTATTGCTACACTTAACACATTATGAATTACACATTACAGCAACATACTTTGTCATTGCGTTTAATGGCGACAACACCAGACTATAGGACATTAAAATGAAAAAATTGACCTTACTCGTACTTAGTATTGCCCTATTTGCTCAGAACTTTGCATACAGCGCAGATTTAGATTTAGGCATATACGATCTTAATCGTGGTGAGTTTAACGCCGCAATAGCTCAATTTGAGCCTTTAGTAGCAGAAGGATATGCACCTGCTCAATATCAAATGGGCTTAGTTTATTTAAATGGTTACGGCGTGATGAAAAATCCAACAAAAGCAGTGGAATTATTTCATTTGGCGGCGTCACAAAATTATTCAGATGCTTTGTTTGACCTTTCTTTGTTATATAGTGAGGGTGAAGTCGTTAAAAAAGATCTAAACACCGCTTATACCTTAATGGAAAAAGCGGCAAAAAAAGGCTTACCTCGCGCACAATTTAACTTAGGGGTGATGATTTATAATGGCAGCGGTGTACCACAAGATTATTTACAAGCATCGCGCTGGTATCAAAAGGCTGCTGATCAAAACTATGCACTAGCGCAATTTAACCTCGCCTTAATGTATTTTGACGGCAAAGGGGTCGCTAAAAGTACAGAGATGTCGTATATCTGGAATATTATTGCCGCTAGAAATGGCTATCGTATAGCAGAAAAAAGTCGCGATATGGACGAGCATAAGTTAACGGTAGAAGAAATTAAAATCAGCCGTGAAAAAGCCGATACTCTTCAGCGCAACATAATACAACAAAGAGAGCTGAAATTAAGGCAAGCGCTAATAGAGCAAAACCGTTAGGCGAAAAAATTCGTCTGTATTAGCCAGTTAACAATAACCTATTGTTGACCGGCTGCAATAAAAAAATAAACCCGCAACAAACGTTAGCGGGTTTATTTTTGCCTTTCAGTCAGTTATTTATCTAACGGTCTATTTGATGATAAAAATAAGTAACCTCAGCGATAGAAAGGTTAAGCTCTAACCTGCTTGTTTCTTACTATTCATAAAAAACCATACCTAAAATCAATACCTGAAGTCCGTACCTAAAATCAATACCTAAAATCGATACCTAAAGTCAATGCTAGCCTCCATTTCCAGCCATCATATTCACAGCATACAATGGCAATGAATGTGATCTAAATCAATAAGTAGTACTGAGTTATTATTTACAATAGTTATCTAATATTTTTACTATTTTGATGTTTTTTGGAGTCAGTTATGAACGTTTTAAATATGCTAATCAACGACCCTGTTGTGCTTTATTCTTTTATTGGCTTAGCGGTTTTACTGGGTATATGTGGCTTTTATGTCTATTATTTTTTAAAGCATATTAGTGAAGATGAAAAGTAAATCTAGCAAGAGTACAGTCAAGGTATATAGATTCAACATATAACAAGATCAATGCTATCGGCTCAGCCTTGGTTTTTTACTCTGCGCTAAGCTTAATAAGCTTGTACATTGATGGCTAAACATTGGGCATCCACAGTGTTTTAACGTACAATAATTTTTTGCATTACACACTATTACCACGTTATGTTTACCAAAAGTTCTTTCAGCCCTGCTTGGTGGCTTAAAAACCCTCACTGCCAAACCATTGCCGCTAAGTTTTTTAGGCGTGGTCACACCATTAACACCACAAATGAGACGTTAGAGTTACCCGATGGTGACTTTGTAGATTTGGCGTGGACCGAAAAAGTTAGCCCTTCGTGCTCTCGGCCCATTGTCGCCGTATTACATGGCTTAGAAGGTTCAAAAAACAGTCATTATGCTAAAGGCATGTTATCTGCAATTAAAGCGCAAGGTTGGATAGGTGTTTTAATGCATTTTCGCGGTTGCAGTGGCCGACCCAATCGTATGGCAAAGTCTTATCATAGTGGTCAAACTTGTGATGTTGACTACTTTAGTCAATATCTTGCTGATACTTATCCTACCGCAAAAAAAGCGATTATAGGCTTTTCATTGGGGGGGAATGTATTAACCAAATATTTGGCAGAACAAAAACAAAATATCTATCAAGCCGCCGGTGTAATTTGTGCTCCACTTGACCTATCAAGTTGCTGCGACAGAATTAATCAAGGCTTTTCGCGCGTTTATCAAAAGTACCTAGTTGATATGCTTAGAGCCAGCACCATTGAAAAAATAAATGCAGATTTACTCAATAATATAGACAGAAACCATTTAGACAAGGTTCGCTCTATTCGAGAGTTTGATCAAATGATCACCGCCCCAGTTAATGGCTTTCGCGATGCCAATCACTATTATCAACAAGCAAGCGGTCGAGATGTACTTCAACAGATAACCACACCATGCTTAATCATTCACGCGAGCGATGACCCCTTTTTATGCCATGAAAACACCACCGCTATTGGTGTTCTACCAGAGCAATTAACCTTTGAAATTAGTGCTCATGGTGGCCATGTTGGCTTCATTACCGGTAAAAATCCACTTAAGCCACAATTTTGGCTTGAGCAGCGTATACCTGAATTTTTCACGAGATATTTATGATCATTCCATTAGAACAATTATCAACCGAGACTTTAAACGCCATTATTGAGAACTTTGTCCTTCGAGAAGGTACTGAGTATGGTAGTGAAGATGTATCACTCAGTGATAAAATCACCCAAGTGCGTCAGCAATTAACCCAAGGCTCTGCCCTATTAGTCTACTCAGAACTACATGAGACAGTTAATATTTTACCGACAGATCAATTGGTTGAAGACAGTGACGAAAGCGCTTAAAACAAAATGTACCTACATTTTATTGCAATGAAAAAGGCACTGATTAAGTGCCTTTGATAAAGAGTAATGCTGTGTCAACTTAACGAATGTTGCACTTAGCCAAGTGTAGACTTAACGAACTTTAAACTTAACGACCTTTAAACTTAACGACCTTTAATTTAACGAGTAAAGGTAACTGAAAAACTTACCGGCACGACATAATCAATACTCGGTAGAGATGCTAACTCTTTAAGTTTATTAATGCCCGCAACGACACTAAAAGCATCCGCTTTAATAAAAAATGGCTTTATCGTGTTGACCAATATTTTATCTGCGCTTAGCTTAACAACACTAACATCAATAGTGACTATTTGTTGTAGGCCATGAAAATCAAGTGTTCCGCTAAGACTGAGTTGTTGATTTTGGCCAGTTTTTAAAGAGTTAATTAATTCTTTATCCAGCTGAGTCGTAAAATTTGCTGAGCTATATTTGTCAGTTTCAAAAAGGAACTTTTTCATTCGCTCATCGCGGATGGCAATATTGGTATTTACGCTAGCTAGGTCAACACTAATAGTCACCTGTGCTTTTGCGTCAATATCGCCTTCAAGTTTTGCAAAACTGTGATTTTCCGCAATAGCCGATTTCTTCACCGAAGTAAAACTAAGTAGTGAACTTGAATTGTCGAGTTTCCATGTAGCTAAAGCAGGTAAACTGATTGTAGCCACAAGTAGGGTAATTAACATTAAAGCTGTTTGGCGCATTCTGTTCTCCATCTGTGTCAGGCTTTCGCCTTGACCTTTATGCCTAAAAAGCAAATAAGTATATTAACTTTTTGCTTAGGCTCTTATTGATTGTTAGCGTGTTGTTCTGTGCGGCTTAATAATATCATGCCAAGGGATCTCTTTATTCCCTAAAGATAAAAAATCAGGCTGCATCAAAGTTTTACGTTGGTTATAAGTTAATGGCTTAAATTCACTGTCGATAATACTGCCACCCGCTTGTTCAATTATACAATGGCTAGCGCCAGTGTCCCACTCACCTGTTGGCCCAACCCGTAAATAACAATCAGCACCACCTTCGGCAATTAAGCAATTTTTTAGCGAGCAGCTGCCTAAAGCAACATGGTCGAAGTCGTATTTATCATTTAAATACTGCCCCATTAAGTTAATATCCTGGCGACGACTAATCGCGACTTTAATTCGGCGCTGGCCATCATATTTTGCCACTTGTATTTGATGACTACCGCTATCATTTTCTTTAAATGCGCCTAAATGATTTTGGCCATAGTAGGTTAATTGATGATCAGGTGCATGGATAACACCAATAGTTGGCCAGCCATTTTCCACTAAAGCAACATTGACAGCGAAATCGCCACTGCCAGCAATAAACTCTCCGGTTCCATCAATAGGGTCTAATAGCCAATAGCGTGACCATTTGCCGCGCTGAGCAAGTGCTAACGCCCCCACTTCTTCAGAAATAATGGGAATATCAGGTGTTAGCCTTCTTAATTCGTCCATTAGAATGTCATTTGCCGCCATATCAGCACTGGTCACTGGGCTATTATCTTCCTTCATTTCAGCCGTATAGTTGCCATGCTTATAGTAACTCGCGACTTCTTGTCCCGCTTTTTTGGCACTTTCAAGTGCTACTGACAATAATTTTTCTGGGCTCATAAAATACCTCCTAAGTGATCTTTTACTAATAATAGCGCGGCAATACTGCGTGCTTCATTGAAATCTGGCTCTTGCATCAACTGCCGATAATCGGCTAACGGCCAAGGTATTAATTCTAACGCTTCGGGCTCATCACCGAGCAGCTTTTCAGTATAAAGATTTTCCGCGAGAAAAATGGTCATGCTGGCATCAAAAAATGCGGGCGCCATGGCAACGGTATGTATTGAGGTTAATGTTTGAGCACCGTAGCCCACTTCTTCTTTTAATTCTCGATTAGCTGCCTCTGCCGCACTTTCGCCAGCATCAATCAGCCCCTTGGGAAAGCCGAGTTCATAAGTGTGAGTGCCGCCACAGTACTCACGTACTAGTAACATGGTATGTTGATCTAGCATAGGTACAATCATCACCGCCCCTCTACCTTTGCCAGACATACGTTCATATTCACGTTTTTCGCCATTGGTAAAAGTTAGGTCGACTTGTTCAATCGAAAATAAACGACTTTTAGCAACCTGCTTGCGTGCAGTAATTTGCGGTAGTACTTTTTTTGTTGTCATAACGGCCTTTATTGCAACAACTTAACTGAGAATGCAACGTTGAAAAAACTAAAGTTTAACCTTAACACGATAACGTTGAATACATAACCAAACCTCTTTGGTATGCTCCTATAATAAACGTGTTTCTAGGGAAAAATCTATGCTTGATTGGTCAAAAATTTCAACTGTTTTGCTTGATATGGATGGAACCATACTCGATTTACATTTTGACAATCACTTTTGGTTGCACCACTTACCTAAACGCTATAGTGATTTACACGGGGTAAGTTTAGCTGATGCGCAAACATCATTAGCCAATCATTACGAAAAAGTGGCGGGGACTATAGATTGGTATTGCCTTGATTATTGGGCCCAGCAAACACAACTGTCGATCACCGACCTAAAACGCGAAGTACAACATTTGATTCAACTGCGCAGTGACGCACATGACTTTCTCGTTGCGCTTAAGTCATCAGGGCGTGAAGTGGTATTGGTCACCAATGCCCACCCTGATAGTTTATCGCTAAAAATAGAGCGCACTAAGCTAGATAAATACTTTGATACCCTATATTCAACTCATGAATTTGGTGTGACAAAAGAATCACAACTGCTCTGGCAACGCCTACATCAAAAGCATGGTTTTGCCTTAGAGAAGACACTTTTTGTTGATGACAGTGTCGTTATGCTCGATTCTGCTAAAAAATATGGCATTGAGCATTTATTAGCGGTAGCAAACCCCGATAGTAAAAAAGCCAGTGCTGTGATTAATGACTACCCGTCAATTACTGATTATAGTGTTTTGCTGGCAGGAATAAACAACAGCAAGTGGAACAATTAATCATCCCTAGGTATGATAGCCATTGCATTTCGTCAGTAATTATAACTGAGCTGAGGTATGCAATAGCAAGGCCCTTGATGGAGTAATAACTGGAACTAACGTGTGTGATTGAAAGTAACGCCACTATGAAATATTTAGGCCAGCTTCGAATAATCGATTATTTATTTCAATCGCTATGACACTAACCTGACGCATTGGTTGCCCACTTAAGAGCAATAAAGTATTTGATATAACTCACCTAAACTCATCTAAGTGTAAGGTGAGTGATATCTTATGTAGGCATTATCTAGCCATTATATTTTTAAGCGATATCGACCTTGATTATCTGGCTTACCCAAAAAGCTTAATGCTGATCTTAATTGCTCAGGAAATTTAGCCCCTGGGCTTAAATAACCACTACCTGAGAAACGCCCGCCTTGCTTTAACTGGGCACGATAGCTTAATCCTAAATCATTTTCAGGGTCTATATCAGCGACAAGTTCGCCTTTATCACAGGTTAATTTTGCCTTAAGTGTACCAAACTCAACTTTTTCATCAAAAGCGGTAATACCCGCATTACGCCATTGCAAATTACCCTGTAATTCAAGACATATCGGCTTGCCAATAATAAAACGGTCAATAGTTAGCGCTAATTGTTCATGGGCAATAACATTAACCGGTAAGTTAAGCCTTGCGGTCACTGTGTTGGCAGCAAGGTCTATCTGCGCATCTTCAAGAACCATGTCAGATAATAAGCCACTTATCGTCAACTGTCCTTCAGGGCCATTGACTAAAGCACCACCAAAGCTAATATCAAGTTTTGGGTCAAGCATTAACAAAGACATAAACGATAGCGAACTCTGCACTTGGTTAATCACAACGTCATCAACCATGACCTGCTTAACACGGGCTTGCCAAATAGTGCCTTCTACTGCGGCGATAGTGATATTTTTCGGTAAATTAATTTGCGCCATCAACCAACTTGCCGGCATTAATGCTAAAACAAAAACGCTGTACGCGGTGAAGAAAATGGCGATATAAGCAAACTTCTTTTTCATTAACTCTTTCCTAACTGTAATCGACGAACACGAACCATACCTTGTTGATCAGCTGAACTAAGATCTATATTTTTAACTTGCAGACCATCGTTAATGGCCAATTGCTCTAACCAAGTTAATAACTGGTTAAATGATATTTCATCAATCCAGACCTGTAAGTCATCGCCTTGGGGCTGCATGCGAGTAATGGTTATATTATTAGCGCTGGAAGTGCGGTTGACTATGCTCGACAAACTTGCGCCCGAACCGCCGCGTGCACTACGTTTTGCTTGTTGATAGCGTTGAGTATTTTCGGTCACCCAAGTTAACAAGGCTTGTTGACGTTCAAGCTTTAATGTTGTTTTTTCGATATTTTCCGTCAGCGGCTGCCAAATAAGACCATATAAAATAAATATCGATATAAGCACTGACATCACGCTGACCAAACGTTGTTCACGTATATTTAACTGTTGCCACCAAGCTTTCATGAGCGCCCCTTAGCTGCGGTATCTGTAATACTAAACGAGCCTGAAATTTGCTCGCCTTGATTATTTTGTGCGCCTAAATTCACGGTTAATCCTGCCTTTTCAAGCGCCACTTTTAACTTTTCAAAATATTGATAATCTTTGGCAATGGTTTGCATACGAACTTCATGGCGTTTACCGTCAAATTTTAATGTTTGTGGTTTAATTTCAGGCACACTGGCTAATGCGGGCTCAAGCTTAACTAATAATGACAAAAATCCTATAGATTCGTCACTATTACCCACCTCGGCTAATTTTTGTCGTAACTGTGAGCGAACGGTTGACACTTTTACGCGCTTAGTCTGAGGAAATGCTGCTTTATAATTAGCGATAATTTGCGCTTCAATCACCGATTGCTGATCTGACAAGCGATATAATTCTACCCCCTTAAGGGTAAAGTTAAGCACTAAGGCTACACCGGCAATACCGGCGACCCAAAGCCAACTGGTCTTGGTTGCTGAACGTTTTTCTTTTACTTGAAACTCACCTTGCAGTAGGTTGAATTTAGCGGAATGATTATTCGCTAAAATAGCTAAAGGCAGCTCTTCGGGTAAGTATTCGACCTTTATTTCCGCCGGCACTTGCGGTAGAGATGAATAGGCCAAAATGGTGTTTTCATTTTCTGCTAGTGCGCTGTTTTCTGCCTGTGCACTGAAGTGTTGCGCAATAATAGGCCATGCATTTGCTTCAAATGACATAACTTGCCATGCACCAAGCCTGATTAAGACTTGCTCACCCAGCATCACTGCCGTGCTGCTTTGACTAGCCAAGGGTAATGCCAGCGCATCGGGGATGATTGACTTAGTGAATATTCCTGCATTGGCCAGCCACTGTAGCCAAAGCTCTAACTGCTTGCGCTCAAGTGCCGCAACAAAGCAGTTATTACCCTGCTCATCTTGTTTTGTATCACTAAAGGCGAAGCATAGTTGCTCAACATCTTGTGCCAGCGTTTCTTCCATCATATATGGCGCCGCTAAACGAATAGCACGTTGAGATGAGCCAGGCACTTTTAAGCGTTTAATGGCAATGTCACTTGCGGGTACAAAAACGACCACATCCCGTGCTGTCGATTTTTCAGTTAATTGACTCAATGCGTTGGCATTAGGTAACTCACCACTTGCAATAATATCTTCTTGTCCGTTGGTTTTGATCAGCCAGTGAATTTTATTTTCAATTTGGCTGCCTAAACGGATAAATAAGGTTTCACCCATTACTCTCGTCCTATGATGCGACTGATCACACTTATATTGTTTTTATTATCTACTTTCATAATGGTATTCAAAGCAAAGTAACTGTTATTAAAACTTGCTGTTGTTTTGAGCTTAAAATACTCGCTGGTAACGGCAAATTGTTGTTTTTTCTCGGGGGGTATTTTAGCTTTACTCAACTCACTTAAATTAAAAAATTCATCAACACTTTTAAAGCCTTCTTCACCGCGAGCAGTCAAAGCTTGTGTCGCTTCATTTTGACTTATCCCTAACATGGCGACAAGTATTTCAGGCTTGTCTAATGCGATGGTATTTACGTTAATCTTATTGAGGTTAGTATTAGGTAAAACACAGGCATAGTCTTTGAGTTTATTAATGACATTAACCGTAAAATGCTCAACTACTCTTAACTCGCCGATACTAGCAAGATAATTATTCGCCGCTAAATAAGGAAATGCTTTGGCGGCATAATCATTATCTTCAGCACCCCCTGAACTTGAGATGCTGCTATTAGCGTCTAACCAGTCGGTTAAAGCATCTGCCATATATTGCGCTTCAAAACTGCCAACACCTTCAATATTCATGACAATGAGTAATTCTTCAAATGCGGCTCTTGCTGGCGATTTTGTTGCTACATTACCATTATTACGAATATTGTTACTGTCATCATCGTCGGCTCGTAAGGCATTCAAGTTGAAACAGCTATTTAAATCGGTTATCTCGCCGGTAATTTCGCCCAAATCGACAGGAAAGGTGTTCTCCCCTTGCGCCCATATTTGACCTAAATGTGTTACCTCGGCATTATCTGCAAAGGATTGTATTAACACTCTTTTTGCAAAGGCTTCTGCGCCCATGGCATACCAATAGGCTTGCTGGTTTGAGGCAATATTGGTGGTGCGTTGCATTTGTAATTGTAACCGCGCGGTCATTTGCGTTGCCAAAATCGCGATTAATGCCACAATAAGCATAACTGTGATTAACGCAACACCTTTGGCGCTATGTTTACCGGCAAAAACTTTCATCACTGCTAGCCCCCATTATCTTGCAGGTTATCACCGGCAACGATAAATTGGCGACGAATTATGCCATAGTCTGTGGTGTCTATTTCAATTGCAATCGCCATAGGTAAGGTATTCTCTTGCAAGGTTTCTTGCCATTTTTTTCCATCATAAAATTCGAAATTTAGTTTTTCTACCTGCGATATTAATGGCCTGACTTTTGGTACTTCGCCTAACACCGCATCAACAAAGTTAAAGTGTACTCGCTCGACAGTATTTTCGTTTAGTTGATAAGCTACTGACTGCATATCGCTGCGCGGTAAGAGTAATCCAGGGTTAGTCCAACCATGACGAACAAAGGCGATAGCTTGTTCACTGCTAGTGAAGCTGTCGTTGTCAGTATGTAGAAAATCGCTCAGGGGTGCTTCACCGTTTAAACGAACACTGCGTCGCGCTATTTGTAACATATCACGCTCGATAATTAAAAAACCCCGCTGCAGTTCGTTAATACGATCAGTGCGTGCTTTGGTTGCTGTGTCGCTGTTAATCACGGTTTCAAAAATACTAAAACTTGCCATACTGATCACTGAAAAAATTGCAATCGCAATCAGTACTTCTAATAAGGTAAAGCCTTGGCTGCGCTTTGGCATAAAGCTAACGGTTTTTTTCAAAAAACCATGTGTAATGGTAGTAATTTTCATGGGTTAGGCTTAGAAACATAAGTGGTTAAACTGCTTAATGCTGAAGTTTCTTTCTCATCAAGTCGCACTTGCATAACAATCGAACGCATGTCTTTATCCGTTGTTTTAAGTACTTTTTGTTGCCAGAACCATGTTTGCCCTGCCAGCTCTACTTTACCCTTTTTGTTGTTTTTTGGTGGCCATGCACTCTTGACTGTGACTTCAACTAACTGGTTCGATGCCACCCAACTCGCCATAATTTTACTTTCTAAATAACCTAAGTTTCGCACGTTGGTATCTGCCGTACCTAAAATAGCAATACCGGCAATTGAAAACACTGCCATCGCCAACATTACCTCAATCAAGGTAAAACCTTTTGCCAGTTTATGAAAACTAAGGTTAACGAGAGTTAGCATTAACTAATGGCCCTTCTATCGTTAATGGTGTGGTATAAATGCCAGACACTTTAAAGCTGATGTTTTCATCGCCATCAATAGCAAACTCTGCCAATGAAAAGGTTAAGCTAAAAGGGGTGATATCACCGCCAGAGAGCATGTACACTTGAGGGATGGTTTTTTTCTTTTCTTCTTCAGTAAAGTTATCGTCTTGATCTTCATTAATTAATAACGACGAATCAAACAGCAAGGGTTCTTCAATAGGCAGATCATCGAGCTGCAAGGTAATTTCTATCCCTTCAGGTAAAGTAAAGACCTCAAACATAGGATTACTGGCAATCGGCGACCAACTAACACCGTCATAGCCAAGAAATTGATAAGTATTTTTTTCAACAAACAAGCCTAACTCTATATTATTTAACAGGCCGTATTCTGCTGCGGCATCAAAAACGCCGGCAAAACGGATACTGTTTTGTTCTAATACTTGTTCCGCTTTATTACCAGAAAAAGTAAATTGTACTGCAGAAACCATCACGCCAATTAACACGATCACTAGCATCACTTCAATTAAGGTAAAACCTTGCTGGCGATGTTTATCTTTAGGCAGATGGCCGTTTTTAAGCTTCATAGTGAGTCAATAATTTAGGCGACTGATTATTGATAATCGCCTAGATTCCAGTTGCCAATGTCATCGTCTGTACCGGGTTCACCATCAGGTCCCATAGAAAACACATCCATAACGCCATGTTCCCCTGGGTTTAGTAGTTGATATTCATTGCCCCAAGGGTCGTTAGGTAAACGCTTAACATAACCGCCTTGTGGAAAACGACGTGCCGCTGGCTCTATATCCGTTTCAGTGACCAGTGCTTCTAAGCTTTGCTCCGTAGTTGGGTACTGATAGTTATCCATTTTGTACATGGTTAAAGACGTTTCCAACGCATTAATATCTGACACCGCCTTTTGGACATTGGCACGCTCTTGGCTGCCAAGCAAATTAGGCACCACCATACTGGCTAAAATGCCTAAAATGACGATAACGACCATAACTTCTAACAGGGTAAAACCTCGAATATTTCTTACTGCTTTCATTTCTAATTTCCTATTAACGTATTTAACTGAAGAATTGGCTGTAAAATAGCCATCACGATAAATAATACAATACCGGCCATTACCACCATTAAAGCTGGCTCAAATGCTTTTAATGATATATTAATAATCGCCTCAAACTCACGGTCTTGGTTATCTGCAGCTCGGCCTAACATATGCTCAAGCTGACCACTTTTTTCGCCACTGGCGATCATATGTAGCATCATGGGAGGAAACAGTTTAGTTTGCTCTAATGACACCCGTAAACTTGTTCCTTCTCTGACCTTATCCGCTGACTCTTTAACACTTTGCTTAATATATAAATTGTCGAGTACTTCACCCGATATTTTCATACTCTCTAATAAAGGAACGGCACTCGCGGTTAAAATGCTCAAGGTACGAGCAAATCTTGCGGTATTGACACTTTTTGCTACTTTACCTATGCCAGGTATGGCAAGAAAACGCTTATGATAGGCAAACCTAAAACTGGCCTTTTTCAGCAGTTGCGACCAAAGTAACATCAGTGCGACGACAATCAGCACAATAACTAAACCATAGTCACGTAAAAAGTCACTACTGGCAATGAGAAACTGGGTGGTGGCGGGTAAATTAGCGCCCATGTGCTCAAATTGGCCAACAATTTTTGGTACGACAGCGGTCAGTAATATAGCAATAACGCCAGTGGCCACTACGGTCATAATAACCGGGTATACCAAGGCTTGAATAAGCTGCGAGCGCAGTTGTTGTCGCTTTTCGGTGTAATCCGCTAAACGGTCTAATACTTTCTCGAGGTGGCCTGATTTTTCACCCGCAGCAACCATAGCGCGAAATAAGTGATTAAATATTTGTGGAAACTCCGCCATACTTTCAGCTAAGCCATAGCCTTCGGTGACTTTTGTACGCACCGCCATGATCATGCTTTTTATAGCGATTTTTTCACACTGCTCACCAACAGCCATCAAGGACTCTTCTATCGGCAAACCTGACTCAACTAAGGTTGATAGTTGCCGTGTGATTAATGCCAACTCCGACGCTGATATTTTTTTACCGCCAGCAAAAATAGACTTTTTACTTTCTTGCTTACTTTTTTGCAGACAGGGCGTAACCTCAATCGGCATTAAGCCCTGTTCGCGCAATAAATTACGCACATGTCTAGGGGTATCGCCTTCGATAACCCCTTTTTTATTTTTGCCTCGGCTGTCTACTGCCTGATAATCAAATGCTGCCATAATTTACAATTTATCTATACTTAGTTCGCTACTTAGTTCGGTACTTAGTGAGTCGACTGTTAGTCTTCGCGCGTAACGCGTAAGACTTCTTCAATCGTGGTTTCGCCAAGCATGACTTTATCAAAACCGTCACGGCGTATACTGGGTGTCGATTTACGAATAAATTTTTCAATCGCTTGCTCACCTTTACCGTTATGAATTAATGCACGAACTTTCTCATCAACGACAATCAGTTCATGAATACCGGTTCGGCCCCGATAACCTTTAAAGTTACAATCTTCACAACCAACAGATCGGTATATTGGCGCGGTATCGTCGTCACTTAGTTGCAATAACTTGCGCTCTTCCGCTGATGGAGTGCTACATTCGCGGCAATGCGGACATAAGGTTCTGACTAATCGCTGCGCTAAAACCCCTAACAAACTTGATGAAAGTAAGAAAGGTTCAACACCCATATCTTCCATACGCGTTATCGCGCCTGCCGCTGTATTGGTATGTAAGGTAGATAAGACTAAATGTCCGGTCAAACTTGCTTGCACACCAATTTGGGCCGTTTCTAAATCTCGAATTTCACCCACCATAACCACGTCGGGATCTTGGCGAAGTATCGCGCGTAAACCTCGGGCAAAAGTCATATCAACCTTGGTATTAACTTGTGTTTGTCCGATACCTTCAATAGCGTATTCGATGGGATCTTCAACCGTGAGAATATTACGTTCTTTACTATCAATTTGGCTTAAGCCAGCATACAAAGTGGTACTTTTACCTGATCCTGTCGGCCCGGTAACCAGTATAATGCCGTGGGGTTTTTCAATTAATTCAGAAAAACGTGCTCGGTTACCATCGCTCATGCCTAAGTCTTTTAAGTCTAAACGTGTTGAGTTTTTATCTAATAAACGCAAAACTACACGTTCGCCATGGCCTGTTGGCATGGTGGAAACGCGAACATCTACGGCTCGCCCCGCTATTCTTAACGAAATACGACCATCTTGAGGAATGCGTTTTTCCGCAATATCGAGCTTGGCCATCACCTTGATACGTGAAACAAGTAATGAGGCTAATTTACGATTAGGTTTTAACACTTCACGTAATACACCATCAACACGGAAACGAATTTGCAACGCTTGTTCAAAGGTTTCAATATGAATATCAGAAGCGTTTTCTTTAATGGCTTCACTGAGCATGGCATTGATCAGTTTAATAATCGGTGCATCGTCTTCGTTTTCTAATAAGTCTTCGGTTTCGGTCATCTCGTCGGCAAGGGAATATAAGTCAACCTCGTTGCCAATGTCTTCCATCATTTGTTGCGCTTCTGATGAGTCGCGCTGATAAGCAATGGTTAACAATTGTTCAAACTCTTGGGCACTTTTTACGTCAAGGGTAAAAGGGGCTTTGAGTACACGACGTACTTCCAACAAAATATTAGCACTGAGCAAGTCAGTACAAACTAAACGTAACACACCATGGTCATTTGCCACCAACACACTGTGGCGCTTAGCAAAACCAAAGGGTAGGCGAAAGCGAACATTTTCATCTTTCAAAATGTCACTAACGGCAATGGTTGATGACGTATCAGGTGCTAAGGTGTTTTCACTGGCAACACTTTGTTCATTTGCGTTAACAAGCACTGGTGTTTGTGGGGCAATGTCACTCATGGCTATTCGTTTTCAGCAGATGACTTTTCTTCATCACGCTTTTTCATGTATTCGTCAAACGACGGCGGTAATGCCAATTGATCATTCCATTTTGGCAAAATAGGCAACTTCTCACCCGACATTAATTCAAGACCCGCTGCTTTCTTTTGAATTTCTAGCGCGCGAATATAGTTGTACTTTTCTCTACTCAGGTCATTCATCAATTTGCCATCACGGACAATAGTTGGCCGTAAAAACACCATCAAATTACGCTTACGCGTGGTATTACTGGTAGATTTAAACAAGTGGCCGATAAATGGAATGTCGCCTAGTAAAGGTACTTTTTGCACACTTTCTTGCACATCTTCGTCAATCAAGCCACCTAAAATAACGGTTGCGCCATCATCAGCCATCACGGTGGTTTTAATTTCACGTTTATTGATTGAGATATCAACACCCGTAGCACCACTGACCGAAGACACTTCTTGTTCAATGGTTAACTGCACGCCACTGCCTTCATTAATTTGTGGTGTGACTTTTAACTTAATACCTATTTCTTGACGCTCGACCGTTTGAAAGGGATTACTATTGTTGCTGCCGGTTTGCGCGCCCGTAATAATAGGCACTTCTTGACCAACAATAAAATAGGCTTCTTCATTATCTAGTGTAGTAATACTTGGCGTAGACAATAAGTTTGAATTAGTATCAGAACTTACCGCTTGGACTATCGCGCCCCAGTCATCTTTCACAATACCAAACATAGTGCCACTAACAGAGCCTAATACTTGGGCCAGTAAACTATAATCACCATCAACGTCATTCTTTCTATAAGCAGCCGTAATCAACTCGCCAGTATCCGCTGCTCTAACTTCTGGTACAAAATCTCCTGGAGTTGAACGAGCAGTTTCAGCGGCAGCAGCCACCGAACTAATGGGTGTAACACCGTTGTTGAATTGAGACACGGCACCTGATTCATGATACCACTGCACGCCTAAGTTGACGCCGTCACCTTCAAATACTTCGACAATTATGGCTTCAATCAGCACTTGTGCTCGACGAATATCTAACTGGCGAATAACCGCTTCTAATGAGCGCAACATATCTGGTTGGGCGGTAATAACTAAAGTATTTGTATCTTCATGAGCGTCAATACTGACATTACGTGTGTTGCTTTTTCGCGATGATGAACTGGTTGTAGAGGAGTCTGCTTCAATAGATTCACTCACCCCTTGAAGTACTTTCACCATGTCTTCAGATTTTGCGTACTTTAAATGATAAACCCGTGTGTTACCGTTCGATTCTAATTCACTGTCCAAGCGCGACACTAATCTTGCCACACGCTCACGTGCTTTGACTTCGCCGCTAACAATAACGCTATTGGTGCGTTCATCAGCCACAATTTTAGGGATTAAAAAAGTCGGTGTACTAGAGCTTTTACCTTGGCCAGATTTGTTCATTGCCTCAATAATACGGACCATTTCGCCAGCCGATGCATATTTAAGGCTAATGATTTGTACGTCTTGATCGCCGGCTTTATCAACCCGTTCAATAATTTGCACCAAGCGATTAACGACAGCCGCGGTGCCAGTTAACATAATAACGTTGGCAGGATCATAGTTAACCACGTTGCCGCCGCCTGCTTGATCTGATAATTGGCGCAGCAATGGCGTAAGCTCGCGAACGGTGACGTTTTTAACTTCAATCACACGGGTAACCATTTCGTCACCTGCACCGGGGTTTTCATTACCGACTACTGGGATAGATGAGGTTTTTGCATCTTTATCTCGAATGATTTTGACAATATTATTGTCCATTGATACGGCAGAAAAACCATATACTTCTAAAACATTTAGGAAAAATTGATAATATTGCTCTTCAGTTAATAAGTCATAACTACGGACATTAACTTTGCCACGTACGTTTGGATCGACAATCATGGTTTTTCTTAAGTTTTTACCGACAATATTAATAAATTCCCCAATTTCTGTACCTTTGAAATTAGGCGAATATTCTGCAGCACTGATATTGGCAGAAAGCAAAACACTATTGAGTAAAACTGCAGTAACAACCCCGGTAAGGCTTCGCTTATACCAAGGTGCGCTTAATAATTTGCGCATTTATTATTCCTTTTATTCTAATTGTCTATACTGAAGAGTATTTCTGTTATGTCACCATTACGGTCAAGTAACAGCGAAACTTCGCGTTGTTCTTTTAAAGATTGTAGCGCTTGAGCTGCCTCTTGTGGCGCGGTTAAATCAAAACCATTCATTTGTACCGCAACATCACCGGACTTAAGACCCGCACTTTGGAAAAAAGTTGGATCTTTTGCTGGCATTAATTGATAGCCGGTAATTTTACCATTTTCTCGTTTAGGGGAAATTTTTAAATAATCAGTAATTTTACCTGGGTCGCTAGCCAATTCTGTTCGCAGCGACTTGGTCACTTGCGCTAGCGCTTGATTATCTCGTTGATCAACAATATTGGTGGGTGAAAAATTATCAGGTGAAGACTTTTGAGTGGTATTTCTTGTTGGTTGCGTCACGGCTTGCTGGTTGTAACGTGGTTTAATAACCTTAATGTTTTTATCAAAGATTAAACCTTCAAACATTAAGGTTTCTAAGCCACCCGATACTTTTAACAGGACACGATCGTGAAAAATATCTTCTAACACCGCCCGAGTACCTTTAATATTTTCACCGATACTATAGGTTTCTTGCTTGCCGGCACTTTCTATTACGGCCGCGGCAGTCGCTTTGTTAGTACTGGCAACCACACCGGTTAGAATGAGTTGCAGCCGTGTTTCTGGCGCGTCTTCAACAACCTCTTCAACACGATTTACGTTTTGCTGAGAAAAAGCACCAAAAAGATTAAGTGCTTGAATGGCTTTCACCTGAACTTGTTCTTTTGGCGCTACTGAAACAGACGATAAATTATTAAGTGTTAAGTTCGCATTATGATCGCTCTCCGCTAACCCTAGCCAGGTTATTTGCGCAAAGAGAAAGGCAATATAACTAAGCAACACCAAGATAATCACTTGGGTAATTTTTTGTTGCGGCAGCTTAGCAAGCTGCTCAAACGCGTTTGATAGGTTATTCGATAATGTCATTTTTTATAATTTTTTATTATCTGGAAATTTAAAGTCACTTTGATGATACTTGACCAAACGTCTGGCAACAAGACGTCATATTATTTTTTACCTATAATTATGCCATTTTTCATGATGTTTGTGATCTAGTTGCGCACAGCAAAAGTAAATCAGGGTCGGTGTTCATTGCTTCAAACTAAACATAACCGGCGCTGTCCTAGTGTATTTTAAGCAATAAAAGTGGACAATAATTTAATGACCTTATTTAATGACCTTAGTATAAGCTTAAAAATGTAACCAAATGCATTCTAACTAGCGTAAACATTACCGTTATGTTAACTTTCGCCAATTTATAATGCCTGCACGGGATATAAACAAAACAATGACCAAACCTAACGTTATTGAGACAAACAATACCCAGTCAACTCGCTTAGACAAGTGGTTGTGGGCGGCGCGCTTTTATAAAACCCGAGCAATTGCAAAACAGATGATCGATGGCGGTAAAGTATTCTATAATGGCCAACGCAGTAAATCAGGCAAAGCTGTTGTTTTAGGTGATCGCGTTACCTTTCGCCAAGGTTTTGAAGAAAAACATGTTTTGGTCATTGCCTTGGCAGATAAACGCCGAGATGCAAGTTTTGCTCAAACACTTTATCAAGAAACGCCTGAAAGCGTTAAAACCCGTGAGAAAAACAACTTAGCTCGCCAGCAGGGTATTTTGCTCAGCCCAGCCAGTGACACTAAACCTGATAAGAAACAACGTCGACAAATTCGGCAATTAAAAGAAAGGATGTAAACAGTGACCATACAAAAAGATATCTTAAATCGCTATTTATTTGACAACCTACATGCTCGAGGCGAATTGGTTAACTTAAGCCAAACCTTCCAAGACATTGTTGCTGCACACGACTACCCGTTGGGCGTAAAGCAATTGTTAGGTGAATTGGTGGCAGCCACTTGCTTATTAACGGCAACATTAAAATTTGAAGGTGAAATCGCTGTACAACTTCAAGGCGATGGCCCAATAGGATATTTAGCCGTAAATGGCAATAATCGCCAAGAAATGCGTGGTATTGCACGTATGGTGAGCGAAACCGAGGCAACAGCGCTGAAAGACCTTATCGGTAAAGGCAATATGATCATCACTATTCGGCCGAACAATGGCGAACCTTATCAAGGTGTTGTAGCGCTTGAGCAAGATACCTTGGCCGAATGCTTAGAACACTACTTTGATGTTTCAGAACAAATCCCCACTAAAATCTGGCTTTTTAGTGATGAGCAAAGCTCGCAAGTAGCAGGCACCTTAATTCAATTACTACCTGATGGTGATGATAAAGAGCAACAACAAGCCGATTTTGAGCACTTGTGCCAACTCACCAATACGATTAAATCTGAAGAGATATTCTCATTAGCTAGCGAAGACTTACTTTACCGGTTATATCATCAAGAAGAGGTTAGACTCTTTGAGCCACAAGCCGTTAGCTATCAATGTAGTTGCTCAGAAGAAAAGTGTTTAAATACCATTTCTCAAATTGAACCGAGCGAACTTGAAAGTATTATTGTTGAGCAAGGTAGTGTCTCGATGACTTGTGATTATTGTCTGACCACTTATGAATTTAAGCGTCCTCAATTAGCACAATTTATTGACGGCACAACTCACTAAAAAACTACAAACATATAGTGCAGACTCGCTGTGTATTGCTAGTGAGTCTGCTGCTTAGATATTGGGGAATAGTCAACCTCTAGCTCCACAACAGAGAAGTTAGCATTACGCGTTAAATCTTGATAGACAAGATACAAATCACCTTTTTTAGTAGGCCAAACACGAAAAGTTTTTTTGGCTATTTTTTTCACTGTTTTAAAATAACTTTTGTTAAAAACACCTTCATCTGATAGCACTACCACCAGGCTACCTTTAATAGTTCCATACTCATGCATTAACGTATTATATACTTGTGCGCCTTGTTCTAATTTACCATCCACTAATGTAAACTTATTACCATTTAGGCTAATTGATTGATTGAGTTTCTGTGCCGCCTTATTTAGCAGCGCGTGATCACCCATTTCACTTTTCAAGTTGAGCCTTTTATTGTCGTTATTATTTTCCACACTATTTAACGCTTTTACTTCATGCTGCTCGACCGAATGTTCATGATCATTCGCATTATTACAGCCAACTATAAATGTCGAAATAACCACAGCGCTCATTAATTTACTTTTCATAACCTCACCTTTTATTTTATCAATATTTAAAAACCAATACCTATAAAAAAAGCTGATTGAATCATCAATCAGCTTTTTGGATTACTTTATATTATCTACGACGACGTAGTAACGCTAAAGGTAATAATAAAAATGCCAATAAACCTGTAGAACCACTTGATTTTTTCTTAGGTGGTGCAACTGGTGCTGGTACATCATTCACTGTTACTGAAAAGCTCTGAGTAACTGTCTCAGTACCGTCATTAACACTGGCAACGAATGTTAGCGTTTCGCTACCTGATGCTAAATTCGGTGCGGTAAATGAAACCGCAACAGTGTCGCCACCCGTCAATGTTGCCGCTGTTCCAGCGGTTTGCTCCCAACTATACGTTAGAACATCTGCATTAGGATCTGATGCTGCTATACTCAAGCTAACACTTCCACCTTCAGTAACCGTTACCTCTGTTGCAGAGGCAGCACTCACGTTTGGCGATCGGTTGTCACAAGCAAGGCTATCACCAGCAACTACATCTGAGAAAATGCTAGTTTCCATATTGGTAAACGTCATGTCATCAATATACCAACCTGATGAGAAGCCTGAAAATGGACCCGGTGCATAGTAAGCATCTGTAACGATACGGAAACGGAATTGTACTTCGTTGCCATTTAAGTTCTCACCGAAGTTAATAGTTTCCTCACCATAATTTATTCCGGAAAACATATTACGACCTGCGATAGCCGTTCCAGTATTATCAAGTCCTATATCAGTGTAACCATCACCAAAAAAAGTACCTCCCATTTCGCTAACATCAGCCCAATCGCCACCGTTGACACTCACCTCGACAACAGCACCATCATACTCGGCTTCAAGATTGTACAAATGCCAGAATGAAATGCTGTAGTCACCATCAAAGCCAACTAACATAGTACGTGTTTTATAAGCTACATCAGACGTAAAGCTATGACCTGTTGCCGCAATGAGTCCATCGATTACATCCCATTGGTCAAGATGCCATGTACCGACAGCTTGATCGCCACCTGCCATCACAACCTCTGTAAAGTCATTCAAGCGCGATAAGGTGTTAAAGTCTTCAACTTGCGACGTACCAACAAGCTCACGCTCAACAAAGTCAACGTTCGTTGTCGTTGAGAATGTATACTCATCAGCTTCCATTCCGTCTGTTAGCGTTGGAATAAATTTAAGTACTAGCTCATCACCAGTGCCCGCTTCATTCAAGGTGAATTCAAGTGGTGTACTCGTTGCTGAATCAAGTATTGCAATATCATCAAATGATACAACACCTTCGTTTGCAAAAGTTACCTCATGGTCACTGACGACTTCAACAGTACCCGTAAGGCCTACTAACGCAGAATTACCACCATTTTTCAGGGTAAAACTAGCCGTACCGGTTTCGCCTTTATCTAAAATATTGTCATTTGAACAATAACCAGTCATTAACCCTTCATAGTTAGAATTCAATACGTGGTCTGCTACTGCGAATGTAGCTAAGTCTGTTTTAGTAGATCCAACAGCACCGGCATGATCAGTGGCGAATCGACTGGGTGATACTGCGCCTAGACCCATACCACGTTTAGCAAATGCCGCTAATAAAAGTTTGTAATCTTCCCTATCGTTGGCATATGCTGCCGCTAATATCGCATCGCGACCTTCAGTAAAGGTTGGCGCCATTGGCATCATTTTGTAACCAGCGACCAAGTAATCTTTCATTAGGCTCTTAGCTGCATCAAAAGTATGACGCTCGTCATTCACCATACTAACAAAAGATTCCCACAACATATTACCCCATACAGAACCAGGACGATGAACTTCGCCAGGGTATAATCCAATGTCTGCAAACATTGATGGGTTAATAGTTTTATTTGTCGAGTAAGGGTATGGACGTATTCCGTCTACAAAACTTGATACATAAGATGTATCAGCATAACCACCATCATATTCTTCATTACCTAAAACTAAGTTATCCTTAACTTCAGACACAAACAATAATGCATGGAAATCACCAAAACCTTCACCCATAGAACGGGCTTGTGGACTACTTAAACCTGAACCATTACCCACTAAGCGGTTACCGATATAGTGACCCCACTCATGCGCGACAACACCGTTATCCCACGAACTGTCCTTAAAGGCTCTTGAAAGGTCGTTTTTAAACATGTCGATTGAAACAGTTTCATTGGCTGCAAGCTTACTATAAATACTCTCGCCTGCCGCAAAAGTAAGACCCATACTAGCAATAGTTACTGTCTCGTCATCACCTCCCATCGAGGCAGGATTTCCATTGTTCTTATGGTTCACAATAAGTACAGCGATAGCACCAGCATCTTGCGCATTTTTAACTTTTTGCGTAAATTTACAAGCACCACGATCTATGATGGCGATTTTACCGGCTAAAGCAGCACCATTGGTTGCAGCTTCACAGCCATCAGTTGCATCATCAATACGTACCACATCGCCAGACAATTCATAAATCTCTGGACCAAACGATGCAATTTGAGTATTTAAAACAAGGCCAATATCATCATGCGAAGTCACTGTCACACCATAGTCAACACCATTGGTGACTTGAGTTGTTTCCCACAAGTACATTTGCATACGAGGAGAGGCACCATCTGCTGGTGTAGACATGTTGGCATTATTTAAACCAGAATTGTCTTGCACTTCTACATTTAATGCATCACCTTCAACACCGCCACGTTCATAGTTTAAAGCTTGGGCATTGCCGGCTGCTTCGTCAAAGCCATGTTCATAATAGTCATCATGTAAATAGTTATTCACATAGAATAAATTAACAATGGCTGCTTTACGGTTATTTAAAGAATACTCCGCTTCATCAACGTTATATTTGTAATCAAAAGTATTAGCACTGCTAACCTCCGCCATATAATCGCCATTAGTTAAACCCTGCGGCGCTACAGCATCTACATACGCAGTAACATTGTTACCAGAAGTAAAAGTTGCATCATCGGCTAACCAAGCATCCTCTGTGCTGATAGGACCATGGCTCAAAGTTACTAACGGAGCTTCTAAGTATCCTGCAGTTAAAAACGCATTCGGATCAGCATCAGCTGGAGCGGGTACTACGTCACCATGAGGACTATCCCATGGTGTGCCACTTGCATCAGCATAGACACGGTAATTGAAATCAGCTGCATGACTCGTTAGGTTGTTTTTAAATAATACTTCACCAGTTCTAGCTGAAACAACGTAGCTAACGTATTCTGAATCAACGCTATCGATAGCGCTAGTTTCAATTTCAACATAATGCGCAGCGACTAGCTTATTCTTATGTTCAAAAAAAACTTTTTTAGCGCGAGGTTCACCAACGAGGACTTTATCCGTTGCTGAATTAACGACAGAAAACTTATCATATTTTCCATCAGTACTTTTAATTTTTAATGCCACAGTGTTAGCATTGCCACCCATTGCCGTAAATGCGGCATTGATAGAGTGCGAAGAGTCTCCGAATTCTGCAGTGATATTTTTAATGGCTGAAGAAAGAGATTTAGCAGCTCGTTTATCAGCTAAATAGCCTGATGAGGCAACTAAATTAAACTCGCGGTCCATCATGATATTGTATTCACGATTGAATACTTCGACACCAGCAACTTCTTGCTTATATTTCGCAACAATCGCTCCGCGTCCCAAATCATGTATGTTAGCTAATTTAACTTGTGCAACATTTGACTTAATTGATGACAAACCTGCTAGTTTATTAAGGTAAAAGTCCGCAGCATGGGTAACTCGGTGTGCCGCTGCTACTGGTCCTAAATCTGGTGTTTCAGCATTTTTACCTGCCCATTGAAAAGTGGTTTTTCCCAAAACAGAATCATATTGATTAATCATACCACTTGCAGTTTGCACTTTACTGCGCGCATTAGTTTCAGCAACGTTATCAACTGAAAAAGATTTATATGCTATGTTGTCATTAGCCGCTACACCTAATGCGGTCGTAGCTAAAGCTGCACCAACAAAGCTGGCGATTACAGATTTATTAAAATTCATTACATTCCCTTTTTATTTTGGTTTACTTTTAACACTTAAATATCAATATTGCCTTATTACAATATTACATCTTGTTATATTTTATTACATTTATTAACACTTTCTTTAACTCTCTTACAACAGTCCAGACTGTTTTTTATGATTTTAACTGTCACTATTTTACCCGGCGTTTCGGTAGAAGGTTTTTACTCACTTTATGCCAAAATTAAATCTAAGATACGGGTTGTTTGGACAATAAAAAAGCAGAACTGATTGCTCAGCCCTGCTTTGTATTAACGTCTAGCCTTAAGTATTAAAAGTGAATAGTGGTTCCAATAAACACACCATCAAATACAATATTGGTATACAGGCCATTTAAGTCGTCTAATGCGAACTTAACCACACGGGGCCCACATTAATATTACATCAACCGTTAAGTTATCAACAAATTCATAGCTCACGCCTACTTCATAGTCGTAAAGTGTGTGATTGTCGATTGATAAAAAATTGCCTTATGCATATAGATTTAAACCTGTTGAGATGGCGAACGACTAAATTCAGCTTACGAAAGTTCGTAGGCTATCGCGCTTAAAATCACGAATTATCCCCAACGATTAAATACCTACTGCTTTTCCGGCCAAAATATATATTAATTAATAACATTTAGATTAAATTGCTAAACTTACTGTTAAATAACACTAAAAAAAGATACTAGATAGTTGGTCAATTAATTTTTGTCCCTCATGAAGAATTCATTTTAGACCTAATAAAAGTAAAGTGTACATTTTGTAAACACTACTTTCCACTTTCTATAATGAATATCCTCTTAAATAAAAATCCCACTCTCCATATATTTACATTATGTTTACATATTGCTATGTTTGGTCATCGCACTTTTGCGTTTCTCGTCTTATGGAATAAGTAGGTCTTTGATATTAAATGGATTTACTAAATATAAAATAATAACCCGCACAGCTATCTGTGCATTTAGGGAGCTTCCTTGTGAATAACAAAGTAACAATTGCTGTTTCTACAGCGCTATTATCAATGGCCACTATGCAGGCATCTGCCAGCACAGTTCAAACGCAATATTTGGCTGATTCATTAAAATCAGTCACACCAATTTCAATAAACAAAGGTGGTACATACAATAAAACGCAAGTTAAAAAATTTCGTGCTGAAAAAGACTTAACTGGTGGTACTTATACTTATATTATTCGCTTTAAAGACCAACCAGTTGCTACATACGACGGTTCTGTTGCCGGTTTAACAGCGACTAATCCTCAAATTGCCAAGAAGTCTCTTTTTAAATCTTTAGCCAATAGCAAAAAAAGCTCTAAACAAATCAGAAAAGAGTTACGGCTTGATTTTCAAGCGCCTGAAATAATCGCCTACAGTAATTATTTAGAAGCTAAACACCAAACGTTCCTAACAAAAGCGTCAGGAAAATTAGGCGGTAGTTTAAACGTTACTTATCAATATAAAAATGCCTTCAATGGTATGGCTGTGCGTTTAACGCAAGATGAAGCTAAAGCTTTATCGACATTTGCTGATGTAGCGTACGTTGAACGTGAAAAAACTGAGCATTTAGTAACTGATACCGGCCCAATTCACGTTGGTGCACCCTTAGTTTGGGATGGTCAAGGCCAAAGTGCTGTTAACATGGGTGAAGGCGTAATTATCGGTGTGCTTGATACAGGTGCAAATACTGATCACAGATCATTTGCCGACGTTGGTGATGACGGCTACAATCATACTAACCCATGGGGATCAGGTGTCTACGCGGGTGACTGTGCTGGCGATTTCGCTGCCTTGTGTAACGACAAATTAATTGGTGTACGTTCATATGCCACTATTACAGACAGCTATGACGATGCTGATGTATTTGGCAATACCCCACCAGCCAAAAATGGTGAAGATTACGGCGGGCACGGTTCTCATACTGCAGGTACTGCTGGCGGTAACATTTTACATGATGTACCTTTAGTTGACCCTCAAACAGGTGAACTTGAAGGTGACGGTATAAACACAACAGGCTTTGAATTTGCTCAAATCTCTGGTGTAGCACCGCACGCAAACATTGTTGCTTATCAAATATGTCATGGTGGCGACACTGGTGATAAATATTCGGGTTGTCCAGGTGCAGCCATTATTGCGGCGCTAGATGATGCGCTAGTTGATGGTGTTGATGTTATTAACTACTCGATTAGTGGTGGCGGCGATCCTTGGGTAAGTTCAACTGAGCTAGGGTTCTTAGCCGCTCAAGAAGCCGGTATTTTTTCTTCTGTTTCTGCCGGCAATGACGGTCCAGACGCATTTACCACTTCGAAAAATGCTCCTTGGTATACCGTTGTTGGTGCTTCCACACACGGCCGTGAAGTTGCCTTTGAAAAAGAAATTGGCGCATTCACCGGTGGTGATACTGAATTAGCTACTATTGAAGGTAACAGTGCCTCACAAGGTATTACAGCAAGTATTGTTTGGGCTGGTGATTACACTAACAGCAACGATCCTGATGGAGACCCTGCACAATGTTTACAGCCTTTCCCAACAGATACATTCTCAGGTGAAATAGTTGTTTGTGACCGAGGCGAAATTGCTCGTGTACAAAAAGCAATAAATGCTGCTGATGGTGGCGCAGGTGGTTTTGTACTTGGTAATATAGATGATGGTTCAAATGCTGTAGCCAATGACGTTTACGTGGTACCTGGTATTCATATCAACGCAGAAAATGGTAATGCTTTACGTGCTTGGTTAGCAAGTGGTGAAGGACATACTGCAACCATTACTGCTGCAGTCGCTGAGTTAAAGATTGGCCAAGCAGATGATATGGCTGACTTCTCTTCACGTGGCGGTAATAATACAGTTCCTGATATTATGACCCCTTCTGTAACGGCTCCCGGGGTTTCAATTTATGCGGCCTATTCAGATCAGCAATTTGGTCATGACGAAACCACACCAGCACCAACAGATTTTGCCTTTTTACAAGGGACTTCAATGTCAGCTCCTCATGTTGCTGGCGCTGGTGCTGTATTGAAATCAGCTCATCCAACATGGACACCTGATAACATTCGTTCAGCATTAATGTTGACAGCAATTACCGATGTTCGTAAAGAAGATGGTACAACAGCTGCTGATTTCTTTGATATGGGTGCTGGTAGTATACGGGTGAATTTAGCGCATCTAACAGGTCTTGTAATGAATGAAACTGCAGCGAACTATACTGCTGCTAATCCTGACGAAGGTGGGGATCCTAAAACATTAAACATTCCATCAGTTGCTAATGCTAGCTGTGTTGGTTTGTGTGATTGGACCCGAACTGTAACTGCTACAGCAGACGGCACTTGGACTGTTGAAGGCACTACGATTTCTGATGGTTTAATCATTACGGCTACTCCAGCAACATTTACACTTGCCTCCGGCGAAAGCCAGACTATAGCAATTAGTGTTGATGCCATTGCTGCAGAAAGTGACGTATGGTCATTTGGCCACGTTGTGATGACATCAAATATTCATCCAACAGCTAGAATTCCTGTAAGCGTTCAGGCTTCAAATGGTAACATACCAGACAGTCTATCTTTCGACGCAAATCGCGATCAAGATAGCTACTTAATTGAAAATGTTATGGCGGTTGAAATTACTGAATTTACCAGTCGTTCATATGGTTTGACTAAGGCAGACAAAACTGAGGCGACATTAGCTGTCGATAGCGATAATAGTGATGCTTACGATGATTTAGCCGATGGTATTAATGTTACTCTGCATACCGTTCCTGCTGATGCAAAACGTTTTGTTGTAGAAATATTAGCGTCTGCATCTCCAGATTTAGATCTACGCGTAGGTTTAGATGCTAACGGCGATGGTATCCCACAAGAAGACGAAGAAGTGGGTATCAGTGCAACCGCTACTGCACTTGAAAAAGTTGACCTAATTATGCCTGAAGCCGGTAGTTACTGGGTTGCTGTTCAAAACTGGGCGGCATCAGAGGAAGGTGCTGAAGATGCATATACCTTAGCAACAGCTATTGTAGATGCTGAAGCTGGTGATAACTTATCTATCGAAGCTGACACTGCTATAACTGCATTAACGGAATTTGACTTACGTGTTAAATGGTCACTTGACGGTGCTTTACAAGGTGATATGTACTACGGTGCTCTTGACTTAGGTACAAGCTTTGAAAATGCAGGCAACTTAGGATTAGTATCTGTTGACCTTATGCGTGGCATGGACGATGTGTCTATTTCAAGTAATGCAAATGCATACATGGAACGTCAAGACCGTGTTGATTATGAAGTGAGTGTAATTGCAAACTTAACCCCAGGCGAGCGCACATATACTGTTAAAGCAACAGTACCTGCAAGTATGACGCTTGATGAAGCTTCAGTTAGCGGTGATGCGGTAATTAGCGGTAATGATATTACTTGGACTGTTGTTCAAGAATCACTATTTGGTGTTGAGCCCTTCTATACTAAAACGACCAATGATAATGATACAAGTTGTGCATTACCAGATTTTGGTCAAGGTGGTGGCTACCTTGATTTAGCTGCTTTTGATATCTTACCTGGTACGCTAAATGGTGACACAGTTACCGCGACATATAGCTTAAACGCCAACTTTTTAGGCAAGTCATTTAGTTCAGTTTCTGTAACAGATGATGGGTTTATTTACTTAGGTGGTTCAGCCGGTTCAACACCTTGGATTAACCAGTTATTACCCAATGCCGCGGAAGCTAACAACTTAGTTGCACCATTTTGGCGTGATATGGAAATTGTTCGTACCGATACCTCTGGTGTTAGTACTGCCTCAGCTGGTAGTTATAGCTTCATTGAGTTTGATGACATGAGACCTTGGGATTTCCATAATGGCGATGCAAGTGTTTCTGATAATATCGATTTTGAAGTGGTATTTGATAACTCTACTGGTAATGTCATGTTTGCCTACGATAATGTGACACATGTTGTTGGTGCTGATTTAGGTGTAACTGTTGGCCTTGAAAATGCTACAGGTACATCAGGTCGTACCGACGTATATGCAATATCACCGTATACAGGCGGTGAAGCCGGTTCTGTTGGTGATATTTCAGATATATATTCTGGCTTAGTTATATGTTATACATTAACGCCTGTCGCAACTGATCCACAAGTATTTACTTTCTCTACTGAGATTAAAGATACGTTTAAAGGTGGTCCAGCAAATGTTGTTCTTACACACAGTACAGACGATATAAATACAATTGAAGTTGTTAATAACTCAAGCGTTGCTATTCAGGTTGAAGGTGCTCCTACCGCGATGATTACAGGTAGTACAGCTGTTGTTGAAACCGAAAGTGTACAACTGAGTGGTGCTAACTCATCAGATCCTAACGGTGATGCACTGACTTATGCTTGGGTGCAAATGGCGGGGACTCCAGTGACTATCAACGCAAGCGCTGAGTCAATTAGCTTTACAGCACCCAAAGTCTCGAAAGATGAAACTATCTCTTTTCAGCTGACAGTAAATGATGGCAACGACAACTCAGATTCAATGGTTGCTTCAGTATCAATTGTTAATAAGAAAGAAAGTGGTTCATTCGGGTGGTTAATGTTACTGCTGACACCATTGTTATTTACTCGCCGTAAAAAAGCGTAATTAGATAATCTAAACTTTTATTAAAGCATCTATAAAAGTAAAAGCCATCAACATTATGTTGATGGCTTTTTTATTACCTGATGATACTGGAATTTCCTCTTAAAAGTTCATCACTGCCAAGCACCCGAAATCGACATATAATACACATTTGATTAATTAAGTGGTCTACTTTTTCATGCAGAAAATAGATATATACAAGGCATGAAATTTAGTCAATCGTTATTCTACTTATGAACTTCATAACGTCGTAGTTTTTCATTTTAACCATTAAAAATGAGCAGGTAATTAATCAACTTGATCTAACTACCCACATTATTAATCGGTAACTGCTCATAAGTGAATTGTTAATCATTCACATCGCCATATATGGATGTCGATACTTAATTATGTCTGGAACAAAAAAATTGATCATGTTTCTTAAACACAAAAAAACAGAGCTGATTACTCAACTCTGTTTTTTATAATGTGACTAGCTTAATGCGTTAAAAGTGAATAGTGGTACCAATAAACACACCGTCAAATTCAATATTGGTGTACAAGTCATTTAAATCGTCAAGCTCTAACTTAACCGCACGGTAACCGGCATTAATATTTACATCAACCGCTAGGTTATCAATAAGTTCATAACTTACACCGACTTCATAGTCATAAAGTGTATGATCATCAAATGATAAAAAGTTGCCTTGTGCATATAAGTTCAAACCGGTTAAAGGTAAGCCAACATTAGTTCTTACATATAACATAGGCACAACATCAGTGACTGCAACACTACTTGATTGTGTAACCGATTCAGTGCCTGAATTGGCTTGTGCTGATACCGTTACGTCACCGTCAAAATCACGGGCCGTCAAACCAAAATCAAATGATAATAGATCATTATCAAATAACTCATAATAAAGTGTGTAATCAAGATAACTGACATTAAAACTAGCATTAACATTAGCATCTGTGCTGAAAGTTTCACCTTCAAATTCAAAGTCAGTCGTTAAGCTTGTGTTACCTATAGTCTCTAATGAAGTAGAGGCTATACGTATATTTGGAATTAACGGTAGAGGGTGCTCAAAGGCAATAAAAAAGCTGTTTTGTTTTTCATCCGCTAAGTTAAAATCAATTTGTGAACTACCATCGCCAAAAGTTCCAGACGCTTGGTTGTCCCATATTTGACCACCCAAATAAATACCTAAAGCATCCGCTTGAACATTAGTGGATAAAATCGATGCAAGTGCTGCTGCTAGTGCTATTTTTTTCATGTTTTATTACCCTTGACTCAATAAGTCGTCTAAATCAATCAGTGCTGCATTTGCACGTGATATATAATTGGCCATTACTAACGAATGATTTGCCAACACACCAAAGCCATCACCATTTAAAATCATAGGACTCCAAATGGCTTCTTGGCTTGCTTCTAGTTCGCGAATAATTTGTTGTACACTCACTTTAGCATTCTTCTGATCTAGGACATCATTGAAGTCTATTTCGATGGCCTTCAAGAAGTGCAACAAAGCCCAACAAGCGCCACGGGCTTCATAAAATTCATTATCTATCACCCACCAACTTGTTTTTAACGCCATGCTTGCTGCGCTTGATGTTGATTGTTTTGCGACTCTATCGCCAGCAAGATCAACGTTAATTTGTTCACGGCCAACACTGGCACTTAAGCGTTGAGAATAACTGCCTAAACGTTTAGTTGCTTCTTGGATCCAAGCGCGTAAATTATCAGAACGCGCGTAAAATTGAGCTGATTGATTATTTACCTGAGTCAATGCCGTTCTGTAGGCATATAGCTCATTCACTGCTTTTTGGTATTCACCTTCAGCGCTAGGAATAGCCCAACTGGTGTTATCAATATTAAGCTGTGGTTGAGCAACTTTTAAATTTTTGTTTTCAACTGACTGAGATTGTGAACGACTAAATTCTTGGCGCATTACCAACGACATATCTCTTATCATTTCAAGTGCGCCAAACTCCCATGCGGGGATATTATCTAAAAACACTGACGGTGGCAGCGCATCATTAGATAAATAACCACCTGGCTTATGCAATAAGGTTTCAGTAACACGAATTAATGCCGTTGTGGTGGTATAACCCACAACAGGAGTGACATTTTCTGCTGTTGCTGCTTTTGTCACTTCAGCACGAATATCGAATTGTTCTGGTTCAAAGCTCCAATAAACGCCAAGTAAATACAGCACAAAAAATAGCGCTAAAAATCCTGAAATAACAGTTTTTATTGAGATATTAACTTTCATAACTACTCCTAATGGTGCTCATGCTTTTTCTGTTTAAGACCTTGAACAGTATAATTTACATTGATGCTAGATTGATCGTCAAAAGACAGGGTGATTATAATATTTTCTTTCGCTTTTAAGGGTTGTTTTAAATCAAAAATCATTAAATGAAAACCTGAAGGCTGAAATACGGTACTATTTTGAGCTGAAATTTCTACATAGTCACGTTGGCGCATACGCATTAAGCCATCAGACATGGTATGTTGATGAATTTCAATCCGGTCGCTTACTGCACTTGCTGCGCCGATAAGTCGAATATTTTTTGCTGATAAATTTTTTATCGTCATATAAGCAGAAGAAATCGACGTGCCGGGGATACTCTCCCTTGCATAGCCATTCTCAACTACCAGCTTAGCGTTCTCACTTGCCAAGCTTACATTGGCAAAAACACTACTCACTACTATCATCAGTAAAATCATGGGTAAAAGTACATTCCTCATAAGCTGCTATACATCCTTTTTATTCATATTATGATTCGTTACTATCATTGTAACTAAGCTTGGGCGAAATGGATAACTTAATTATTTCAAATAAACCCCAGGGTATTCTGCTCATCGGCATTAACTCCTTAATAAAAAAATCCATATTGAGCTCTGTGGTTTACTTACGCTGACGAATACCAGTGATGATATTTTCTGGATATTGACCCAAGATGAAAAAAAGTGGTTTGGTGTAGGTAATGACTTCAATGACTTTATTAAGTGTAGCTAATGTAGTTAATAGCAATCAGTAAGCTATTTTAACGACCTTCTGCTCATAGCTTTATGGGCCATAGGTTCAATATAGAAAGCTGAAAGCTAATACTACTAACTACTACTATTAGTGTCAGTGTTTTTGCTGTGAACATAAGTGTAAAGATCAACTAGCTATGTTAAACATTTTACTATTTTTAACTTTTCTGCTGACATTTCATCTCCACTAATATTAATATCCGCAGAAAAGCATTAGCATTGAACAGAGCTTTTATCTCGTGTGATTAACCAAATAACACCAGCCACTAAGAGTATTGGCCAAAACACACCCACCAATAACATAGCGCCGCCACCTAGCAACAGCATAACAATAAAAATCAATGAACCAAATACACTCATCGCTATTGCTAAGGCAACTAACACCAGTAGCACCACCACTAATGCTGAAATACTAATGGCCTTTAAAGGTTCAACCAATTGCTCTCCCATATAAATATCAACATCAAATAAATCTATAAAGCTGACACCTAACACATAAGTTAAAAATAGTGTGGCAAAAATGGCTAGAAATAATGATTTAAAAAATGACATAGCTGGCTCCCTTTAATATCTTCAAAAATATATTCAAACAAATTTAACGCGTTAAGCTTTAGTCGGCATTAACATGGTAGCGACTAAATAGGCGACACCTGTGGCAACAGGAAACATCAATAAAGCGAGAATAGCGCCTACTCTAACGGCTATTCGAGGCAAATTGTAATACTTAGCAATACCGCCACAAACACCTGATAATTTTTTATGTACTACATCTTTAGTTAAGGTTTTATTAACTGAATACTCGCGATTAAAGCTCATCACTTACTCCTCGTGCCCAAGCTGAGCACTTTTATACATTAAATTGAAAAATATTAATAACACGCCAATAAAGTAACTAACCACAGGCGTTATAAAGATAACACCAAGGATTATCCAAGATCACAGCGCGACATTAATAATTACTGCCCGTTAACTTTTAGCTACCTTTAGCTACTTTTTGCTTTAATTGCGCTAACGCTTGCTCAATGGTTTCATCATTTTCTAACGCGCGAAACTGGCTATCTAAAGATTTTGATGATGTCATATCATAGGCTTCAACTTCCGCTTCAACACGGTCAATTTTTTGTTGATAACGCTCAAATTTACCGATCGCTTCGTCAATATTACCAGTGGCGACTTTCTCACGTACTTTCAAGCACACTTCTGCAGATTGTTGGCGTTTTGCAAAGGCTTCCTGTTTGCGCTTCGCCTCCGTTAACTTATCTTGCAAACGTTGACTATCTAGCTGAAGCGCATTTAGGTACTCATCAAATTGGCTTAACTCTTGATTAAATTCTGCTAGCTTTTGTGTACAACTTTGTTTTTCAACTAGCGCAGATTTGGCTAAGTCTTCACGACTCTTATTTAAAGCAAGTTCAGCTTTTTCTTGCCAATGTGCAACGCGACTTTCCATTGCACGGATATGACGCATCAGTGTCTTCTTTTCAGCAATCTGCTTAGCCGCTGCTGAACGCACTTCAACCAAGGTTTCTGCCATCTCCTCAATGATCAACTTGATCATTTTTTCGGGTTCCTCTGCCTTATCTAACATGGCGTTAATATTGGCGTTAATAATGTCGGTAAATCTTGAAAACATGCCCATGGTATATCTCCTATTAATACGCTGAAGTTTGTTGTTTTTTTGTCACTAATTTTTTTTGCTTTGAAACTGCCGCTAACTCTTGAGTTTTCACTGTGCTGTAGCGAGTCGAAAAACGATCTAACTCAGCC
This sequence comes from Colwellia sp. MB3u-4, assembly GCF_014077065.1. Lineage (NCBI taxonomy): Bacteria > Pseudomonadati > Pseudomonadota > Gammaproteobacteria > Alteromonadales > Colwelliaceae > Colwellia > Colwellia sp. MB3u-4. The sequence goes on from NZ_JACGVE010000065.1 coordinate 62,242, forward strand.
TTAATTGAATGTGCGAGTTCTGCAGATAAATCAAGCTGAACTTTTTGTTTTTGTGCCTGCACGCTTAAGGTTAAATTTTGCGCTAAGCCGGTATCTTGCGCATAAGTATTGATCGTAAATAGCAACGTACAAGATAATAAAACGGCGCGTAATGTCTGTTTGTTTTGTAATAGTTTCATTATTAATATCCTTATGTGAGTAACATGAAGCGTGAATAGTTAACGCTTCATGTTGGTATCTGATATTACTATTACAAGTGCTGTGCCAATTACTTAAAAACATTTAACTAATTGTTATTATTACTATTATTAAATTATAGAGATAAAGCTCCATCGCAAGACATAATATGTCAAACTATAATTTGGTCAATATCTACACTGAAATTAGTGAAATTGACCAATAATTAATTTAAGATTTTACTTGGCCGCTTTGTAGCTATAATCAAATTTATAGCTAGGCCATTAGCAGGTAGATTTGTGGCTATGATGACAGCAAAATAAACGCTGGTGTCATCATAAGTAGGTAGGTAGGTAGGTAGGTAGGTAGACAGGATAGTACTGATAGCCTTATTTTTACTCAAAGTTATTCGTGGCGGTTTCAACGATGGTGTTAGGTAACGAGCCCCATTCGCTCCAAGATCCGTCATATACTCGCACATTTTTATGACCGATAATGTCTGCAGCCAGCGCCAAAATGCAAGCGGTAACACCTGAGCCGCAACTCATGATCATAGCTTGTTTATTAGCGTTAATATGCGCAAAAATTTTGGCTAATTCATCAGGTGATTTAAACCGCCCTTGATTGAACAAATGCTTGTAGGCTAAGTTTTTTGCATTTGGCATATGGCCACTACGCACACCCGCACGAGGCTCTGCATCTAGTCCCTTAAAGCGACGTTCAGCACGCGCATCGAGAATAAGTTCAGCTTGCGAATCAGTTTGAGTGGCAACTTCACGCCAGTTACAAAAGTAGCCTACTTGCTCTTTGGCAACAAAATTACCAATAACTTGGTGCTGCTTAGCATGGATATTGGTTTGGGGATCCGCGACCGGTTTCTTCAATTTGAGCCAATAAGGTAAACCACCGTCTAATACGGCAATATTTTTATGGCCCATGGCTCTAAACATATACCAAGCCCGCGCGGCAGAAAATAAACCTAAATCATCATAAACCACAATTTGGCTTTGCTGGTTAATGCCTAACGCTTTTGCAGCTTGCTCAAAATGACTAGCTGATGGCATGGTGTGGGGTAAATCGCTAGCTAAATCTGAGAAGTGTTGATTTAAGTCGAAACGGCGAGCGTTGGGCAGACGATATTCAGGCCAACTATATACTGGTGCAGCCATGTTACCCACAGGTGGAATACTCGCATCTAACACCACAAGGTCTTTACTCCCTAGTATTGCGTGCAAATCGATACAGGAAATTAATTGCTGAAAATACGTCATAATCTAAACTTTTGCTGATAAGCGTAAAGCAAAATTAGCCGAGTTAAACACGAAAGTACAGTATTTAGCGAAAGAGAGCTTTCAAAAGCGTAATCAAGGGATAAAATGCAGTTAGATTGATGAGTTATATTACTAAATAGCCATAAACAATTTTAGGTCATTTTTCGTTAGCTTTACGCTTTACGTTTTAAGGTAACAGGTAACAGGTAACAGGTAACAAGGATTAATTACCTTGTTCTAAATGAGCGACAATCAATGAGGTCGCCAGCACACAAACACTAGGCAACATAAATAGCGTAAATAATAGCGTGAAACTTTGCATGGTATAATTCCTTTTAAGCTGTTTATAACACTGTATTTTTAAATAAGTTATATAAACACTTACAAAGGTTATGCCAAGGTTTAAATCAAACCTAATCCATTGTTTTTAAAGTTAATTTATTTTCACACAAGCTTTAACTAGGCTAAGTAGACGCTAATATCCCTTCGATGTGGTTAAATTTACTAATATATAGTGAGATTTGTGCAAACATCAATTAAACAAAACCCTACTGATAAAATGATAGCGAAGTGCCAAAATCGAGTACAGACTTTCCGGTATTGGGACCTTTAAAGTGCTAAATAGCGCTAAGTATTCAGCATGTAAAGTAGCTAGTTCGTGATAATAAACCGACATTAAGGCTAGATTACCTTTAGATGACCTTTAGATAATTGTTAGCTCAGGGTTAAGTTGTAATACTTTATCAAAAGCTTGTTGCAGTACTTCACCACCGACATTTTCGCCATTGGCATTTTCACTTAAATAACGACGAAATTGTTTAGCGCCTGCTAAGCCATTACATAAACCTAACATATGTCTTGCCACATGCCAGGCACGACCACCACTGGCAACGTGACGGTCAATATAGTCAACCATTTCATTGAGCACGGCTTGTCGTGACTTAACCTCAACACCAGCTTGCCAAATTTCATTGTCAGCTTCGGTTAGCATATAAGGATTTTGGTAAATTTCGCGGCCAATCATCACGCCATCAATATGCTGCATGTGCTCATTCGCTTGTGCAAACGTTGTTATACCGCCATTAATTGAAATATCTAACTGTTGGAAATCTTGTTTAAGTTGATAAACCCGCTGGTAATCAAGTGGTGGAATATCTCTGTTTTGTTTTGGGCTTAAACCACTTAACCAAGCTTTGCGAGCATGAATAATAAAGTGCTGACACCCCGCCGCACTAACCGTTGTTAAAAACTGCTGCAAAAACTCATAACTGTCGAGATCGTCAATACCAATACGAGATTTTACCGTTGTGGGGATCTTAGTCGCGTTTTGCATACTAGCAACACAATCGGCAACTAACGCTGGCTCAGCCATTAAACAAGCACCAAACTTGCCATTTTGCACTCGGTCTGACGGACAACCCACATTGATATTGATTTCATCGTAACCTTGCTGCTCAGCAATTTTTGCACATTCAGTCATCGCCTTTACATCACTACCACCAAGCTGTAACACCAAGGGGTGCTCCTGCTCGTTATACGCCAAATAATTACCTTTTCCGTGCAATATTGCCCCCGTAGTAACCATTTCGGTATACAAGACCGTTTGCTTAGACATTACGCGATAAAAATAACGACAATGGCGATCAGTCCAATCGAGCATCGGTGCAACTGAAAGTTTATGACTTATGGTTTTCATTGCGATACCACGCTACAGATACTTATAAATATATAATAATGCAAAATAGTAAATCTCTTGTTTCTGCTCTTTTTGGTATGTTTTGACTTATTTTTAACTTGATTGCACCCATGGGTACAACGTATGGGTGCAAAAACTGATACGTTATTTAAAGCAATAGTGCTATAATTTTCGCTATTATACACAAAAAGAGGGATTTAAATGGCTTCTATTAATATAGAAAAAAGGAAATTAAAAAATGATAAAGATGGTTTTCCATATCGCGCTAGAGTTCGCATTACTAAGCGTGGAAAAATCATTGATAAAGATGAAGAAAAGTTCAAGAACAGAGAAACAGCGCAAGCGTGGGCAAAAAAAGCAGCTAAAAGATTAGAAGAAAAACATCAAGAAATTGCTGAGGGTACATATTATGCTCCCAAAGAAATTAGTAAATTAAGAGAAGCTACTGTAAACGACTTAATAATTGAGTATATAAGACACCCCATCACAGGAAATGGAATTGGGAGAACCAAGTGGTATGTGTTGAGGTCATTATTAAAATATGACATTGCTAATAAAAAAGTACATGAATTAACCGCTGATGATCTTATAGAACACTGTGAAACTCGATTAAAAGAACCTAATAAGCCAACTCCACAAACCGTTTATCATGATATTACATACTTACATTCTGTCACCCAACTTGCAGAACAGGTTTTTAAAATTAAAGCTGATCTCTCTTATCACGAAAAAGCAATTCCAACTTTAGTGACTTTAAAATTAATTGGCAGAAGTGGAGAACGAGACAGAAGACCTACACCTAATGAATTAGTGTTATTAGAAAAAGGCTTAAAAGAAAGAGAAAATCATAGATCAGCCAAGATTCCATATTCTGACATTCTTCAATTTTCAATTTATACAGCAATGCGAGTGGGTGAAATTACAGAGTTATACTGGGAAGATGTTGATCACGATAATAAGACAATTATTGTTAGAGATAGAAAGAATCCAGAAAAAAATAAAAATAAAATATTCCAAGTTAAAGAAGAAGAAGATGAAAATAAATATATTAAAAAGGAAAAAACACAATACGATAGTCTAGTGCCACTTTTGGGTGATACTTATCATATTATAATGAAACAAAAAGAAAGTTTTGATCCAGAAAAACCAGATTCAATTTTTCCTTACAACCCACGTAGTATAAGTGCAGGTTGGCAGCGCGTCAGGGATAAATTAGGTATTAAGAATTTACGTTATCATGATTTAAGAAGAGAAGCAGCATCGAGACTTATAGAAAAGGGCTATGATATTGCGCTTGTTGCCAAGATCACAGGACATAAAGATATAAACGTTCTCTACAACATTTATACTAAATTAGATTTGCAAAATTTTTCTAAAACTGAATTTGAAAATAATAATATTTAAAACAGAAAGGGGCTATAAAGCCCCTTTTAGTTATATAAAATTCACGGATTTTTTCTAAATATAATTTTTTATTTAAAAAACAAAGTAAATGAATTTTCATTACCAACAGATTGTTTTGAAAAACTTAGTTTAATACTTGCGTTTGGAATAGTTTTTCCCAAAGGAATTGTAAGTTTAGCAGATTCGTTTGGAAGCAGTTTGATTGGCGAGGGGCGTAACCAATAAATTTGGTGCTTGTTACCATGCTCATCACTTGAACGAATGTTTTTTGTAATCCAAAAGCATTCTTCACCACCTAGAGTATTAGTTTGTAATTCACAATGTTGATAGTTAGGAGTGATGATTTTAGTTCGTGATAAGTTTTTTAGTAAGAGTGTTGCCGTACCACGATTAAAATCTACAAGCTGAATACTCATATAATTATCTTTATATTGCGCTGAAGTTATCGAGCTATAAAATGCTTTTCGTTCTTTTATGGCTTGTTTTATTTTTTCAGCCTCTTGTTTCTTTTCTTGAGCTAACTTTAACTTATATTGTTCGTTCTTATGTATGCCCTTTCTAAGTTTTTCTGCGCTTTCTTCAAGAGATAAAAAGCTATTAATAGATTCTAACTCTTTAGATGATTCTCTTCTAAAGCTAGAGTAATTTGTACAAACCTTATTATTAATATCACTTTTTAATTTATTAATAATAATACGAGTTTTCTTTGCTTTTGTAATAACTTTATCATTAGTATTTTTTGCAGTTTCATAAGATGCTTCACTTCCATCTAGAGATCTGACTAAATCGTTTCGGTATGACTGCCAAACAAAATATTCAGTGATATAAGAATAATTTACATCCATCAAAGAGAGCAGATCCTTTTTGATATTTTCGTATTCGAAAAGATCACATTTTTTGATGATAATTTTTGGCTGAGATTGAGGGCTAGTACAACTTGCTACTAGTAAGATAGAGAATACTACCGAGAACAGTTTTAACAAAACTTTAATCCTTTAAATATTAAAACGATGCTTACCTTTCTTTCAATTGTGGCGAACATACTAATTGGTTTTTATATATTCTTAATGTCGCAGTATGCTTTACTTTTTGACCATATTAACTCTACGTGTACAGTAAAGAGAGTCCTCAGGCATTAGCTACGACATATTGCAACTTAACCAGCTTTTACTTTTTCCTCAGCAGCAGCTTTGTATTTTTGCGGCAAATCGTCATATTTATAAATAGTGTCACCAGCATCACGATGGCTTGAAACTGAACGACCTTTTACCCAAACTGGCTGATCGTCAGAGATAACAAAACTTTGATTTTCAACTTTATTATTTCTTGGCTTACGTGGCGCTGTAGGAGCTTCTGATGGTGCAAAATCACTGATTGATAAACCTTGATCAGCCATCATTTTAAGAAGTTCATCACTAGGTAATTTAATCGAACTCATGCACTCAGTTAAATTTTCATGGGCGGTAATCGCGTCCCCAATTTTTAAGCTTGAAAGAGCTTCTTTTAAAGCATTTTTATTTAATAATACAGTTTTGAAATCAGCCATTTTAAAGCATCCATTTTTTATTAATTTAAATTATTATAATATACCTATAAAATCTAAACAAACTTTAATATTAAAATCCTTCATCATCTAAAAGTTTAGCGATTTTAGGATCATCAAGATTACAATTTAAATCAGTATCATCTTTTTTTATCTTAGTTTTTTTTATTTTAAAATCTTTAGATTCAATAGTGCTATTTTTATCTTTATTATAATCTTCATTAACTTTATCGTAAAACTTATACTTTGTTACTCCGACAACATCTTTATATAAACAATTAGAATCTATTAAAAAACCCAACTCAACAAGTTCTTTAGTTGCTTTTTTAATAGCCTTTCTTACCTTTTCTTCAGGCATTTTTCTATCAAATTTCTTACTATTAACATCATAGCTATAATTATAACCAAGAACTTCTTCTAAAGTTTCGTAACCAATCCCCATATTTCTTATTAAAGTACTCAAACCAAGCAGATAAACATATAACTTTTTTGTTATCTGACATTTGATTTTAGAAAAAGTCTCATAACTAACTAATATTTTTCTGTTGTGATTTTTTACAAACTTAACAATGTTTTTTGGTAAAGTGATTATTATAGTTTCTTTTTTATTAAGTCGTACAGCATCAGGATTTTCGGGATCAGTTATTTCAGGCCAAGTATTTTCATATTCAGAAATCAAACCCGATGTTTTTCTTCCTATTTTTAATTTTGTTTTTCTCAAAAGTTCAAAAGCTTTTTCAAATTTATATAAATTTCTTGAGCCACCATTTATATTTAGTGTTTTAACGATTTCATTCCAAGATGTTTCAATATCAAATTCAAAATCTTTATATTCATTATTTTTATTCACATCTTCGAATTTTTTGATAATAAAACCAAAAAGTAAAAAACACTCATTCATGTTCAAGTGTAAATAATTCCCTTGTTTATCAAGATAATTACTTGATACTTCAAAGTCGAATTCATTATACTTTATTAAAACGTCAGCTTTTCCAACTTTTATTAAATCTTCATCTACTATTTTATCCCTCCCAAGTTTACCAAATTTTTTATTTTTTCCCACTTTACCTAATTTTTTATCACTTTCAGACCAGCTCTCTGTACAAGTTTTATTTCCGTTTACGGGGTTAAATATGGTTCTTGTAATGTCAGGATTTATAATAAAAACATCATCACTTAAATAATGGGTAAATAATCCAGCATCAGAATTATCTTTTTTAGATTCTTTTAAATCTTTATCTAGCATGTCACTCATATTAAACCTCATCTTTTATTATATTTATTTTAAAGGTCATAAAGCCGAATCTTTCGAGTGTATTTCGTGCTGAATCTATAGATTTAAAGCTTCTTAGTTCTTTTTTATTAGCTTTTTGTATTGAATATCTATTATTAACTTCATCCAATAACAATACTGTTATTAGATTATTCTCACAGTTAACAACTGCTTTTTTAAAACAATTTGTTTTACTTGCTGCTTTTATATATGAATCTTTAAATAGTTGTATGTTTTTATTTATCACCATTTGTTAATCTCCTTTCTTAAAAGATTAAAACTTTTTTGAATAAAGTCAACACCATTTAAAATTTAATTTTTATTATTTTAAAATAAATTCAATATTTATATATAATAATATTGATTTTATATA
>NZ_JACGVE010000066.1:0-131704 GCF_014077065.1 Colwellia sp. MB3u-4
CTTGTGCTGGTTAAAATACACCAAGGCTACGGTGCTCTCAATCACAATAGCCAGCTATTGCTCAATCAAGCGTCTTGCCCAGATGCATTTTCTCTGCGCACAACAAGATCACAAATTTAATGAAAATGGTATTACTCATAACTGCCCCAAAAGTAGGTTAATGTGTAATCTAAAGGGCAGTATTGAGCTATTATCAGCGATGAAATAGCCTTTAGCGTTAACTTTTCTATTAGACTGAACTCATTGATTATTTTGTTTTTTTAGCTTGAGTAATAAAATCGTTTAAGTAGTCTACTTGCTGTTCGTCCTTTCGAATACCAACAAAAATTTGTTTACTAATACCTTGTTTGCCAAAACGTAGACTTTTGATTGGCATTGATTTTGAGTATTCATCGACTAACCAGCCCGGCAAGGCACAAACACCTCGATTAGCGGCTACCATCTGTAACATGATCTCAGTTGTTTCAATAATTTTATGTTTTTTAACTGAACACTTTGCTGGATTAAGAAATTGACTAAAAATATCTAGCCTCATTGGCTCAACTGGATAACTAAATAACACTTCTTCGCTTAATTGCTCGGGTAATACAAAATCTTGCTTTGCTAGTTTGTGAGATGTGGAAACAACAAGCCTATGCTCATAGTCAAAAACGGGAATGTAGGTTATTTTGGGTTTAAAGAGCGGGTCAGGTGTAATAAGCACATCTATTTCATAACTCAGTAATGCACCTAAAGCGCCAAACTGGAATTCCTGCTTCACATCTATGTCGATGTCTGGCCACTGAACAAGATAAGGCTCTATGACTCTGAGTAACCACTGATAACAAGGATGACATTCCATTCCTATTCTAAGCGATCCCATTTCACCTTTTGCAATCTGATTTAATAATAATTCTGTATGTAAAAACTGAGGCAATACTCTATTTGCAAGCGATTGAATGCGCTCACCAGCAGCAGTAAGACGAAGGTTTCGGCCATCTTTTTGCCATATCGGAGTCGACACTTGGCCTTCTAATTTTTTAATACAGTGACTTAATGCCGATTGAGATAAATGTAATGAATCAGCGGCTTTTGTTAGTGTTCCATGTTCTTTTATTGCCGTCAGTATTTCTAAATGAATCCTTTCTATCATAAGATAACTCCAGTCTTTTATTTTAATGATGAATTATTTTCATTGAATGATGAAGTTATATCATTTTTACTCATCGAACAAGTATTGGTACAATTACTTTAGATAGCTAAATTTGTAAAAGATGATTGAAATTAAGTCATTAAAGTAATCAAAGAATTAATAACTAGCGTTGAAGGCAGTACTTAATATTAGCTTGGTCATAGAGCAGCGAAACAATACGTAAAGTTTGTATTTTTTTACCCGAACCCAGCTGAAGGAACATAGTATTGCTACGGTTTGACATAAATAGCTAACATCGGGGTGGTAACTTAGCCAAGAATCGCGGGCTAAGTTTTTGCCGATCATTAAAAATAGAAGTAGTAGTTAATGAATATCATTGAATTTATAACAAATAATATCCCTACCATTTTAACTTTGGTTACCACCGGAGTATTCGCAGGAATTTTAGCCGGCTTATTAGGCGTAGGCGGCGGTATCGTCATCGTGCCTGTGCTATTTTTCTTGTTCCAGAGCTTTGGCGTATCGCCAGAATCTGCCATGCTGATTGCTACTGCAACGTCATTGGCTACCATAGTGCCAACCTCTATTAGCTCAATTCGTTCGCATCATCAAAAAGGTAATGTAGATTTTGATCTGCTCAAACGTTGGGCTGTATTTATTCTTATGGGTGTATTAGCGGGAAGCTGGTTAGTGACTCGTGTTGAAGGCACTGTGCTTACTCTATTATTTGGCGTAATAGCGACCCTATCTGCGCTAAACATGCTGCTCAGAACTGGAAAATCCGCTTTGTTTCAACAACTGCCTGCTAAAGCAGGTCAAACGGTTATGGGCACATCTATTGGCTTTTTCAGTGCTATGGTCGGCATTGGTGGTGGCACTATTTCGGTTCCGTTACTCACGCTATATAATTATCCAACCCATAAGGCCGTTGGCACCGCAGCTGCGATAGGATTAATCATTTCGTTGCCAGGAGCACTAACAATGTTAGTTATGGGGAACACTCCAACCGATGCACCAGCGGGAACATTTGGCTTAGTTAACCTCATTGGATTCATTTGTATTGTGCCGCTCACGGTATTATTTGCGCCGGTAGGGGCATCGTTGGCAGCTAAATTAGATGCTGCAAAATTAAAAAAGCTTTTTGCCTTGGTATTACTCTTGACTGGCCTACGTATGTTGGCACAAATTTTCTTATAGGTTGTGTTGTGTAATTAGGATATGACTTTAAAAAAAAGGTTACTTTTCCTAAAGCAATAATACAGCGCTGTGATTCATAGCGTTGTATTATTGTGTTCGACTTATTCGACTTATTGGCTTGATTAGTATTAGGCTAAAAGTTCTTTTCGAACAATTTCTGCACCGGCACTTAAGGCATTTAGTTTATCTCTTGCTACTTGATGAGGTAAGGGGGCCATGCCACAATTAGTACAAGGGTATAGCTTGTCAGCATCTACATACTTCAGGGCTTTTCGCAGGGTATTGGCCACTTCTTCTGGTGATTCAATCGTATGGTTTGCCACATCAATGGCGCCAACCATCACCTTTTTACCGCGAATGAGTTCAAGTAGTTCAATGGGCACATGAGAGTTATGACATTCTAGTGAGATAATATCGATAGTAGATTTTTGCAGCTTGGGAAATGCTTCTTCATATTGTCGCCATTCAGAACCTAAGGTTTTTTTCCAGTCTGTATTGGCTTTTATGCCATAACCATAGCAAATATGGACAGCCGTTTCGCATTTAAGCCCTTCAATGGCTCTTTCTAAACAGGCAATTCCCCAATCATTTACCTCATCGAAAAACACATTAAATGCAGGTTCATCAAATTGGATAATATCAACACCAGCCGCTTCTAATTCTTTGGCTTCTTGATTGAGAATTTTGGCGAATTCCCAAGCTAATTTTTCACGACTTTTATAATGATCATCATAAAGCGTATCTATCATCGTCATGGGGCCTGGCAGGGCCCATTTAATAGGTTGTTTGGTTTGCTGACGTAGAAATTTGGCGTCTTCAACAAACACTGACTTTTGGCGACTAACAGGGCCGACAACCGTTGGTACACTTGCATCATAGCGATCACGGATTTTAACGGTTTTGCGTTTCTCAAAATCAACGCCGTTGAGGTGCTCAATAAAGGTAGTAACAAAATGTTGGCGCGTTTGCTCGCCATCACTAACAATATCAATCCCTGCATGTTGTTGATCTTGTAATGACAAACGTAAAGCGTCTTGTTTGCCCTCTATTAATTCATCACCTTGCAATTTCCAAGGCGACCAAAGTGTCTCAGGTTGTGCCAGCCAAGAAGGTTTAGGTAGACTGCCAGCCGTTGAAGTGGGTAATAATTTTTTGCCAATAAGTGTTTTCATAAAAGTGATGCCGTATGTAGAGTGTTTATTTAATGTTGCTATTGCGTATAACGTTTAAACGTAACTATTTAATGTAACTACTTAATGTAACTATAAAATCTAGCTATTGAACATAGTTAGCAGACCATTGCTCAAGTACCGCTTGGTATGGTTTGATGAAGTTCTCCTCAGCAAACTTTCCTTGCTCGCTACCTAACTTGCTACGTTCTTCTCGGTCATAAACGATTTGAGTTAATGAATGATCCTGATTCTTCAAATTGGGTTGATAGGATTTTCCTGCAGCAGCATTGGCATTATAAATCTCAGGTCGGTAGATTTTTTGAAAGGTGCCCATTGTACTGATGGTACTTATCAGCTCAAGGCTAGTGTAATCATTAAGTAAATCACCAAAAAAATAAAAAGCTAAAGGTGCAACACTGTTTGGCGGCATAAAATAACGCACCTGTAAGCCCATTTTTTTGAAATATTGCTCAGTCAAAGACGATTCATTTGGCTGATATTCAACACCCAATACAGGATGCTGATTTTCAGTTCTATGATAGGTTTTGTTATCTGAAACACTAAGACATATAACGGGTGTTTTACTAAAATTTTGTTTATAAACCTTTGAATTAACAAAATACTGAAAAAGTTTGCCATGCAGTTCGCCAAAGTTATCTGGAATACTAAATTTGGACTGACCCTTATTATGAGCTTGTAGCAATACGCTAAAATCATAATCTCGCACATAAGATGAAAAATTATTTCCTATAATGCCTTCAATGCGTTTGTTATTTTTACGATCGACAATATTCGTTTTCAATACTTCAATCGCTGGGAAGCTTTTACCACTGCCTTCAATATCGACATCAACGGAAACTATTTCAAGTTCGACAAAATAACGATCTCCTTTGGGATTATCCCAATGCGCTAAGGCATTAAAACTATTATCGATCATCTTTAAAGCGTTGCGTAAGTTCGCTTGGCGATAGTTTCCTCTGGCCAAATTAGCAAAATTGGTCGAGATACGCGTATTGTTTGATGGTTGATAATCTTCATCGAGACAAATGCTCTTAATGGTAAATGTAAAGTCTTTGTTTTTCATGATCTGGCATCCAATTTATTGTGATTAAACCTAAATTTATTTATTTCTATTTCAGGGTTTTACAAGGTTATTTTCTGATATTTATTATCAGTAGCCGCACAGATTTTTTTGATTTGCATCTACTGGTCAAACTAAGAATTAACGGTAGTATTGCCTAGAGTTAAGAGTACTGTGTGTTTTATACGTGGTTTATAATATGAATAAAATTGATTTAATTTCATTGATCTATGAGATATTTGCATGCATTACTTTGATTTACATTTTTGAGAACATTTTGGCGTAAATTACTGATTAATAGCCCTTGTCCACTTGAATTAAAACCTACAGAAACCCATATTGATAAATACTTTAATAACTGCTTATCTTTTCCAAACAAATTTTATACGACTTTTACGGAGATCTACTATGTCTGATTCACCTATTCAAATAGTTTGCGCAAATTGCAGTACAAAAAATCGCTTAGCTAAAGACAAGCTCAATAATAAACCTGTTTGTGGTAAGTGTGGAAAATTGGTGCTTTCCACTAAACCCGTTGTGGGTAGCGATAAAAACTTTAGCCGTTTTGTTACAGACAATGGTTTACCTGTGGTCGTCGACTTCTGGGCTGAATGGTGTGGTCCATGTAAACAGTTTGCCCCTACCTTTGAACAAGTTGCCGGTGAAATGTTTGCTCAGGCTTGTTTTGTGAAGTTAGATACAGAACATAATCAAAATACCGCAGGCGGTTATAATATTCGTTCGATTCCTACTTTAATGATATTTCATCATGGTAAAGAAATCGCGCGTATGTCAGGGGCTTTACCGAAAGCACAATTTACCCAATGGCTGGCTCAAAACTTACCTGCTGTTTGAATATCTGACATTTAGCGTTAAGAAGTTAAATAAGCTTATTAAGGGCAACTGCTAAGGTAAAATATTAAGGGACGTGATGACAGGTTCACTTGCTATATTGCCTTTTTCTACTGAAATATTGTCGGTGGACAGCCAGTAGTCGTTGGGTCGAACTCGCTTGATAAAAAACGTCTGTTTTGTGCTAGTTGTGATCATGCATTGGGCAGGGGGTATTGTTATTCACAAGTGAAAAAATCCCACTTATGAATAACAAGGTCAACGACTTACTTTATTAACTCTACTTTGCTAATTCTACTCTGATATTTTTAATCAGGTAACTTCACTTAGTTAACGTTATTCTCCTTAAATCTCATTACTAGCTTCTGGTAGTAATGAGATAAAAAAGCTCATCTCCAAGGCGCTTTCTTTTAAACGTTTAAAACGTCCTGATGCACCGCCATGGCCCGCGTCCATATCTGTTTTAAATAGCAGTAGGTTGTCATCTGTTTTAAACTCTCGCAGTTTTGCTACCCACTTCATGGGTTCAAAGTACTGTACTTGTGAGTCATGTAAGCCGGTGGTTACCAGTATATTGGGGTAGTGCTGGGCGCTGATATTATCAATAGGCGAATAAGCTAAAATATCCTGGTAGGCTTGTGCTTCGTTTGGATTACCCCATTCGTCATATTCATTGGTGGTTAGCGGTATGGTTTCATCGAGCATAGTCGTTAACACGTCTAAAAAGGGTACGTGGGCGCCAATGCCTAAATACAACTCAGGTGCTTGGTTTGCTATAGCGCCCATTAATAAGCCGCCGGCGCTGCCGCCTGAGGCAAATATTTTATCTTTAGCGCCATAACCTTGTGCCACCAATGCTTGGGTAACGTCAATAAAGTCATTAAAAGTATTTTGTTTATGTGCCATTTTACCGGTTTCGTACCATGCTCTTCCTAACATCTCTGAGCCACGAACATGGGCGATAACGTAAACAAAACCTCGGTCGAGTAAGCTTAAGGTTTGACTAGAAAAATTAGGATCTATCGTAATGCCATATGCACCATAACCGTATTGCAGCAGCGGGTTAGTGCCGTCTTTTTTAAAGCTACTGCTACGATATACAAGTGATACGGGTACTTGTGTGCCATCACGAGCGCTAATAAATAAGCGCTCTGATTGGTAATCTTCTTTGTTAAAGTCACCTAATACTTTCTGCTGTTTAATCAGCTTTCGCTCACCAGTGGCTAAGTCAAAATCATATAAAGAACCGGGGGTTGTTAAACTTGAATAATAGAGTCTTGCAGTGGTACTTTCTGGCTCAGGGTTATCACCTAAGCAAGAAAAATAGCAGGGATCATCAAACGACAGGGGATATTGATGACCTGCATTTTCACCCTGTGTGGTGTGAACTATAAAACGAATTTGGCCATTTTCTCGTTCGGTAACCACAATGAAGTGATGAAATAATTCAATGCCTTCTAACAGCACATTGCTTCTATGTGGAATAACTTCTTGCCAGTTATTGATATCATTAACCTGATCAACCGCCACCTTCATTAATCTAAAGTTTTTCGCTTGATAGTTAGTGACAATGTAAAAGTATTCGGCCATTTTATCAGCGTGGTATTCGTGTTGTTCTTGATATGGAAACAGCTCAACAAACTTGCCATCAGGCTCGTCAGCACTTAGCGCTAAACAATGTGTTGATTCAGTGGCGTGTAAACAAATATAAATTTGACTGTCATCTCTGCTCTTATCTAAACTCATGTAAAAGCTGTGATCTTCTTCTTCATAAACCAGCACATCATCAGATTGTGCCGTGCCTAATTTGTGACGATAAACTTGCGTACCTAACAAGGTTTCTAGATCTTTTTTGACATAGAATATGGTTTGATTGTCGTTAGCCCAAACCACTTCGCCTTCAGTTTCGACGATAATATCGGTTAAATAAATATCGGCTGAGTCGACAGCTTGGTTTAAGTCTTTAAAGATGATGGTGTAAATACGGCGGCTGTCCGTGTCTTCAGAGATTGACATTAATTGATCATTAGGACTTATCGAAACATCACCTAAATCATAAAACTCATGGTCTTTGGCGCGTTCATTAACATCTAATAACAGGGTTTTGTTTTCACCAGCAAAGCTAGTTGCTCGATAAAAATTTGAAAACTCTTGCTCGCCACTAATTTCGCTGTGATACCAATACTTACCGTCTTTTGCTGGCACGGTATTATCGTCTTTTACCACTCGTGCTTTAAGCTCTTGAAAAAGTAATTCCTGTAAAGGTTTTTGCTCGGTTAACATAGTATCAGCATAAGCATTTTCATCATTGAGGTGCGCCAATACCTCTTCGTCAATGCGCTGGTCATCACGCATCCAATAATAATTATCCACCCGTTGATGATGGTGAATGTTCATTTCATGTGGAATTTTTTTGGCTATTGGCGCGGAAACTGTTTTGTTTGAACTAGCTGATATAAATGAAGATGTTGGCACTAAGTGCTCCTATTTAAAATATATTGTATAGAGTTTCGCTTGAAAATGTGATTGATTATAAGATCTTTACTAATGGTATTTAGCCATTTTTCTGGATGAAAAAGTAGCACACTTAATTAATCACATGTATTTAATTCAATAAAAAACTTAATGAACAAGTCTATCGAGCTTTTATACATAAGATTAGTTAACTGTTTGAATAAGGTTTAATGTCGCTTTAAATTTTTAAGTCGCCTTAAAATCAGCATCTAGCGGTCAATTATAGCAAAGCTGTTAATCGTAAGGTTAGCGGTTTTATATAAAATTCAATTAAAAGAGTGGTTAGTGTCTTTTTTCCAAAAGCGTTCAAATATTTTTTCTACCGCCAAATTGAATAGAAAACGTTTAGCACACACCAAGACGTAAAATAAAGACTGAGTCTTAAGAAAATTTTGCCATTGATTGCGCTAGTTAATATCATGCAGAGTAATGCGTTGGAACAATCGTGATTATTACTGCTTAATTTTACGCCTAACTGTATGTTTTTTAGTCGCAATTGCCTGTTCACCTTCGCTGTTGATAATTGTTACATAAATTAAGCCAATAATTGCGCTAAAAAGTAGCATTTTGTCTCACTTTAGATTAAGTTTGCCGCCTTTATTTACTACAGTTAACCAGAGCGCCTTATGATAGAAAATACTCTTCCTCAACTCGAACAACTGATTGAACAGATCATTGCAAAAAATAAGCTATTAAAAAGCCAAGTGGCAGAATTAGAGTTACAAAAATCAGTGCTAGTCGATGAAAACGAAATGTTACAACTAGAAGCACTTGAAGGTGAAGAAAAACAAAAGCAAACAAATAGCGTATTAACCAGCCTTTTAGGTAAGTTACAAAGTGTAGAAGAGCTTAGTTAATGTTGGTTGAAGACTCCAAAAAGATCAGCATTGAAATTATGGGCAAGCAACACCAGTTTTTTTGTCCGGCTGAACAAGTAGAGGATTTAAAGCAAGCAGCGAGTAATCTTGCTGCTATGTGTGATGACATTAAGAAACAAAAAGGTACGGCGAGCAGTGAGCGTGCTTTATTGGTGGCATCAGTTAATTTAAGTTATTCACTACTCATGGCAAATAATAAAATTAAGCTGTCTCAACACGAGCAAGAGGCTTTGATTTTAAAACTGAAAAGTGCGTTATAGTACTTTAATTTTCCAGCATTACTGCTATCTATTGGTAAGATAACAGTAATACTGGCTATTTTATGTCAAGTTGCATTATGTTTAGTTGCATTTATCAGATAAATTGCATCCAAATACATTGATTTTTTAGTTAGGAGCACCTTCATTATGGCTGATGCAAGCATTGAATTTAAAGGGTCAAGCTTTACCCTTTCTGTTTTACATTTAAGAACGTCAAAATTAGCCGATATTCGTGCTGATTTAATAAAGAAAGTTGCTCAAGCTCCCGATTTTTTTTACCTAGTACCTGTTGTGGTCAATATCGAAAAACTTGTGGGCGGCATTGAATATCAAGCGATAAAAGCATTAATCGAAGAATTCAATTTTACTTTTGTTGGTTTTACTGGTGATATAGCGACAGAGCAACGCAAACTTATTCGTGAACTTGGTTTTTCTTTTGTTAATACCACAAAAGTGAGTACCGCAAAACAAACGGCTATTGCACAAGAAAGTGTGACAAAAATAGCCGCTAGTGCTGAATGTCATCTATACACTGACAAAGTCCACCGAGGCCAAGTTCGCTCTGGTCAGCAACTTTATGCTAAAAATCAAAATTTAGTGGTTATTGGCTCAGTTTCAGCCGGTGCTGAAGTGATTGCCGATGGTAATATTCATGTTTATGGTTCGTTACGTGGTCGAGCAATTGCTGGCGCAAAAGGTCATCATAAAGCGCAAATATATTGCCAAAATCTTGAAGCTGAATTGGTCTCCATTAATGGTAACTATTGGCTCAGTGAGTCAATGCAGCAACATTGGGGCTCACCAGCATTTATACACTTGACTGACAGTGAATTAACGTCATCAAAACTTATTTAATTTCTAACTTATAAAGGATATTCGTTCTATGGCACGCATAATAGTAGTTACATCAGGCAAAGGTGGTGTGGGTAAAACAACATCAAGTGCTGCCATTGGTATTGGTTTAGCATTAAAAGGTCATAAAGTTGTTTTAATTGATTTTGATATTGGTTTACGAAATCTTGACTTAATTATGGGCTGTGAACGTCGTGTTGTTTATGATTTTGTTAATGTTATTAACGGTGAAGCGACCTTAAACCAGGCACTTATTAAAGATAAACGCGTTAGTAGCTTATCTATATTACCGGCTTCACAAACGCGCGACAAAGATGCATTAACTAAAGAAAACGTTGGTAAAGTATTGGAAGAGTTGGCAAAAACTTTTGATTATATTATCTGTGATTCGCCTGCAGGCATTGAAGCCGGCGCGATGATGGCGCTTTATTATGCGGATGAAGCTATAGTAACGACCAACCCTGAAGTTTCATCGGTACGTGATTCCGACCGCATTTTAGGTATGTTAGCCAGTCGCTCACGCAGAGCTGAACTTGGTTTAGAACCAATAAAAGAGCATTTATTATTGACACGTTACTCTCCTAAACGCGTGGAAGAAGGTGAAATGCTCAGTGTTGAAGACGTTGTAGATATTCTCTCAATACCCTTGTTAGGCGTTATTCCAGAATCACAAGCTGTACTTAAAGCATCGAATTCCGGCGAGCCAGTAATTTTAGATATTGAAAGTGATGCAGGGAAAGCGTATCAGGATGTTATAGACCGTTTATTAGGTGAGACGGTTGAATTTAGATTTTTAGTTGCCGAGAAAAAAGGCATTTTCAGTCGTATGTTTGGAGGATAACATGGCACTATTAGATTATTTTTTACAGAAAAAAGAAAAACAGGTAACCACAGCTTTTAAAGCTAAAGAGCGCTTGCAGATTATTGTTGCGCACGAGCGAACTAGTCGAAATAAACAGCCTGATTACTTACCGCAACTCACTGAGGATATTCTTAACGTTTTGCGTAAATATATTAAAGTATCAGATGAAAGTTTTTCAATAAATCTTGATAAAAAAGAGGGTAATTTAAATGTCTTAGAACTTAACATTGAATTACATGATGAAAAGACTACAGACTAAAGGTTATTATTTTTTTGGTTCCACCGCTTAGCAAATGATTATCAGTGTATTAATCGGCTAGTAGTTTAAAAACAGCAGATAAATAACGATAAAAACTATAAACGACAATGCACTATGGTGATCATAACGTAGCGTTCTGTTTGGTAAAAGTTATCATACAGGCGCTAAATCAGGCGCTAAATCTGTTTTTTGATCTGAAAATCTCAAGTGTTACCTGCAGTCAGTCATATTTTAATGATTAAGATGAACAAAAAAATAACTAAACCGGTCTTAACTATTATGATGTGAATTTTTGGAAGTTACTCTTTTGTTGCGTAGTTTATTAATACAGGTAGTGGTTTTTTTATTCATTTTTAATGCTATCTCGATGTTGCGAGAAACGAGCATGCTGTCTACTAGTGCCGATGTTGTGCCTGTTACACATCAACTAAAGACGCTGATGCATAATGATATCAAGCTACAAGCTAAGGGTAAAAAGACCATTGTTTATTTTTTTGCACCTTGGTGCCCGGTATGTAATTTTAGTATTGATAATTTGCAAAGTGTTTATCAAAAAAATCCTGAAATAGATGTCATCGCTGTCGCGTTAGATTTTGTTGATCTTGATGAAGTTAAAAAATTTACTAATAATCATCAATTAACCTTTCCGGTTGCTTTAGGTAATGAGTCAGTAAAAGCTGATTTTCAAGTGCAGGGTTATCCAAGTTATTATGTATTAAATGGAGAAAATACCATCATTGGTCGCTCTCTAGGCTATTCTTCTGAAATTGGTCTGTATTTAAGGAGTCTTTAGTCTTCTGATCTTTTACCGGTTTGTGTACACTAAGGCCATCAAAACAATCATGAGCAAAAGGCCTTATGCAAATTTCTGCAAACTTTGACTCGGGTAATATCGATGTTATCTCAGCAAAAGATCCAAGTAATATTCAACTAGCCATTAAAAAAGATAATCAATCAGCATTCTACCAATGGTTTCACTTCAAACTTCATAATACCGAACATGTTGAACATGTCATGCATTTAACTAATGCAGGTAAGTCGGCTTATGTCGACGGTTGGAAAGATTATCAAGCGGTTGCATCTTATGACCGCCAACATTGGTTTCGTGTACCAACAGAATTTGATGGTGAAAATCTTACTATTACTTTCACACCAGAATATGACGCGACTTATTTTGCCTACTTTGCACCTTACAGTTATGAACGTCATCAAGACTTAATTCACAGTGCACAATTAGATATTGATTGTCAGTTACAGGTATTGGGGCAAACACTCGATGGCCGTGATATGTCGGTCCTAAAAGTGGGTGAAGAGGGTGAAGGTAAAAAAGTTATTTGGTTAACTGCACGTCAGCATCCGGGTGAATCTATGGCCGAATGGTTTATGGAAGGCTTTATTGATCGCTTATTAGATGAAGACGATGGGGTTGCGCGGTCATTGTTAAACAGTGCGGTATTTTATTTAGTCCCCAACATGAATCCTGACGGCTCAGCTCGTGGCCATCTGCGTACCAATGCTAAAGGTGTTAACTTAAATCGTGAATGGCAAACACCCACGATGGAAAATAGTCCTGAAGTGTATCTTGTGCGTGAAAAAATGCTTGCGACAGGCGTAGATATGCATTTAGATATTCATGGTGATGAAGCTTTACCTTTTAATTTTGTTGCCGGTAGTGAAGGTGTTCCTTCATATAACGCGCGTATTAAAGGCCTTGAAGACAAATTCAAAAATGTGCTTTTAGCTATAACGCCAGAGTTTCAAGATGACAAAGGTTACGATAAAGACGAGCCTGGCCAAGCTAACTTAACGGTGGCGGCGAATTGGGTGGGTGAACAATTTAAATGTTTAGCCTACACTGTTGAAATGCCATTTAAAGACAACAATTTATTACCCGACTACAGTGTCGGTTGGTCAGATGAGCGCAGTAGTTTATTTGGTCGCGACTTTTTAACCGCCATTTACCACGTGGTGGATGACTTACGTTAGTTGTTAGTCATAACATAGAGTTATAACTGTGCCACATTTAAGTGTAACTTCAGCAGTAAACTAGGTAAGCCGATTAAAGCTTGATTTGAGGATAAGGGTTATGCCCTTATCCTGTATTGCATAGGTTTTGTGTGTTAGACAAAAGCTAAGTGCATACATACGGCGTAATCTTGCTTTCCTAGTTTAGCTGGCTAAAGGCGAGTGGTTCGGGTATATATTACAACGCAAAATAACTTTAAAAAAATAATAATTATCAGGAGTCTAGGATGCAAGAAATTGTTAATAACATTAATGGCTATATTTGGAGCCCATATTTAATTTATCTTTGTTTGGGAACGGGTGTTTTCTTCTCTATTTTAACGCGTTTTGTACAAATACGTCATTTCCGTGAAATGTTCCGTTTATTACTTTCAGGTAAAAGCTCAGAAAAAGGCATCTCCTCATTCCAAGCACTTGCTGTTTCGTTATCGGGTCGTGTGGGTACGGGTAATATTGCCGGTGTGGCCGCGGCTATCGGTTTTGGTGGCCCCGGTGCTGTATTTTGGATGTGGGTGGTAGCATTTTTAGGTGCAGCGACTGCTTATATTGAATCAACCAATGCACAAATATATAAAGAAGAAGAAGATGGGCAATACCGTGGTGGTCCAGCGTATTATATAGAAAAAGCGTTAGGTCAAAAATGGTATGCGTGGATCTTTGCTTTAGCAACAATTCTAGCTTGTGGTGTACTTTTACCGGTTGTGCAATCAAATGGTATTGGCGATGCTATGGTCAATGTTTTTGGTAGTGGCGGCACAGTTAACTCTTTCATGGGTGAATTACCTTTGACGAAAGTTTATAGTGCGGTATTTATTGTTTTATTACTCGGTTTTATTATTTTTGGTGGCGTTAAACGCATAGCCAACTTTACCCAAGTTGTCGTCCCTTTTATGGCGTTAGCGTACATTATAATTGCCTGTTCAATTATTGCTTTGCATATTGATCAACTACCCAGTATTTTTATGTTGATTATCACTGATGCATTCACTCCTATGGCAGGCTTTGGTGCGGCGATTGGTTGGGGCGTAAAACGTGGAGTTTATTCCAATGAAGCGGGTCAAGGTACTGGCCCTCATGCTGCTGCGGCGGCTGAAGTTGATCATCCCGCCCAACAAGGCTTAGTTCAAGCGTTCTCTGTTTACATTGATACACTATTTGTTTGTTCTGCAACGGCATTTATGATTTTAATCACTAATTCGTATAATGTTATGCCTGAAGGGTCAACAAGCTTTATTGTTAACAATTTAGCCAATGATGTGGTTATTAATGGTCCTGCCTTTACACAAATTGCCGTGGATAGCGTATTAACCGGATTTGGTAAACCGTTTATTGCAATAGCTTTATTTTTCTTTGCCTTTACGACTGTACTGGCTTATTACTTTATTGCAGAAAATAACGTTTCTTACATCAATAAAACCATCAAAATGCCGATACTTAGATTTGTCCTTAAATTGGTACTTATGTCAGCTGTATTTTACGGTACAGTGGCAAAGCCAAGTGCTGCTTGGGGATTAGGTGACATTGGTGTTGGTTTAATGGCTTGGTTGAATATTGTCGGTATTATTGCCATTTTCTTTATGGCTAAACCGGCGATTAAAGCCTTAAGAGATTATGAACGACAGCAAAAAGCCGGTGTTAAAACTTACACTTTTGACCCAAAAAGCCTAGAAATTAAAAATGCTGACTTCTGGGAAAAGCGTTTAGAAGAACAAAATAAAAAATAAATGTTATTTAGTGTAAAAAAACGCCCGCAAGGGCGTTTTTTTTAGGTAAAATAAAGTATCGAAAAAGAGGTGTAAATATGGCTGTTATAAATTGCCCAAAATGTAAGAAGAAAATTTCCGATAAAGCAAAAACGTGCGAGCATTGTCAGTTAGATTTAACCGTGTTGGATGCAGATAAAATAGCGAGTTTAAAGCGTGTAAGTATCGTGGCAAAATCGCAACAATTGATGAATCATTCTTTTATCGCCATGTTGTTATTTTGTGGTGGTTTCTTATTTCTTTATTCGCAAGATGCTCAACCGGGTACTTGGCAATATGTTGTGTCTATCGCCAGTGCAGTTTTAGGCTTTATTCTATATCTTATCACCCGAGTCAGACTTATATTAATCAAGCGTAACCGATCATAATCAACATTACCTAAAAGAGAAATTCATGGATATAATTCAGTTAGTCGACAATATGTCAGAAGAAATGTATTTGCGTTTAAAGTGTGCCGCCGAAACCGGTAAATGGCCAGAAGGGACTCAGGTTGATAAAGAGCAGCAATTAAGCGCAGTACAAATTACTATGGCTTATCAATCCAAGCATCTAAACTCAGATCAAACCCTGTCTATTGGCCCTAAAGGTGAGATGATCATTAAAACAAAACATGAACTGCGTGCAGATTTCCCGTCAGCGTTAGATAGCAACGATATTGCTAGGTTTTCAAATCTATGATTTTCTCTAAATTTTTAAAAAAGAAATGGCAACATAAAGACAGTGTAGTGCGTGTTGAAGCGATTAATAGTAGTTTATCAGTTGATGATCCCGCGCAACGAGACATTATCATAGCGTTGGTCAAAAACGACGACAATGAAAATGTTCGACGTGCAGGCTTGATAAAGCTTGCTAGCTTTCAATCTTGGTTAACTCATAGCCAAGAAAATACCATGGCGAAAGTAAAGCAATATGCTAGCGACAAAGTAGCCGCTATTTTAATGGATCAAGATGCCATTAAAGTTTCTCAGCAAGAAAAACTCAGTTACATTGCTGAGCACAAGCAATATGGCTTGTATGAAAACTGGTTGAAAACTACCGAAGATGCTGATTTGATCATTGCGTTATTTGAAAAAATCGCCAATAAAACGCAAGTGAACGAGCAAAGCAATAAGTTAGCATTAAAGCCTCAGTTATTACTTAACCTCTTCACTCAAAAGCAAAATGTACAGGTTCAACAATACATCATTGAAAAAGTAGCTGACTTAGACACTTTAGAAAAGCTAAAGAAAAAATCACAGCAGACTGAGATCACACAGCAGTTGATTGAAAAAATCACTCAAATGCAGTTTGCTATTGAACAACCGATAGCATTACGCAAAAAAGTAAATTTAGTCTTAGCTAAGCTCCAAGCACTTAAAGATCAATACGAGTACCAAGACTATCTTAATAAACGTGAACTGTTAACTAATGAATGGCAGGTATTAGCTAGTGAGTTTAGTTGTTTTGACGCCGCTGAAATAACCACTTTTAAAGATAAAAAAATAGCCATCCTAGCGCAACTCGATAAATTGTTTATCGCCAAAGCTGAGCAACACGTGCAAGCTGAAATTATTCGTCAGCTTAATGAACAAAAACAGCAAGCGCGTATGCACTTTGATAAAACACTAGCGGTTATTGATCAAACGTTAACCACCAGTATTTTTGAAAATGATAAAATTGAAGAGCAACAATACCAAACGCTATTTGACAAATTAACCAGCGAAATTATTGTTTCAGTGTTAGCTAAAAATGAACAGAACGAATTTATTGCTAAAATCTGTCAACAACAAAAAAAGTTACAGCAATTACCTGAAATTGCCAAATCAGTCAGTGAGGCAACGCATTTAATTTCAAAAATTTCACAGTTAGCTCTACCAACAACAGCTGAAGAAATGGATGAACGACTGCCAGTTTATCAAACATGGTTAAGCGATTGGAAACATGCTGAGAAAAACGCCTCAGGTGCTTTACCAGATTCAATTAAAATTGCGGCCAATGAAATTCAGCAGCACTGGCGCCAAGCATTAAAACCTTTGCAACAAGCACAAAAACAAGAGTTTTCTATAACACAGAAAAAACTCCACGATGTTAGACGATTAATCTCTGCTGGCAAGTACAATGCAGCATTTGGTGTTTTCAAAAAGGCTAAGCAATTATTTAATGCTTTAGCTGAACAGCAACAACACCGTATTCAAAAAGATTATGATTCACTCAGTGAAAAAATTGCCGAGTTAGCTGATTGGGAACGCTACATTGCCACACCACGCAAGCAACAACTATTAGCCGACATTAAAGCGATTGTTGAAACGCCACTTGATAATCCCAACGAACAGGCAGAGAAGGTTAAGCAATATCGTAAGGTTTGGAATAGTTTAGGTCATGCCGATGATGATGCAGAAAAAAGTTTAAATAATGAATTTAATCAACTATGCGAAACAGCGTTCACCCCTTGTCGCTTATTTTTTGCCGAGCAAGAAAAGTTAAGAGCGCAGCACTTGATCACTCGCGAATCATTTGTCGAACAGGCAAAATTACTTCACCAGCAAGTAATTGGTGATAAAAACACTAACGATGAGAGTTCGATGGTTGATTATAAAACCTTAGAAGTAGCATTAAACCAACTGATAAAACAATGGCAAAGTGCCGGCCAGGTTGATCGAGATGTTTATCAAAATATTAATAACCAATTTAATCTCACGTTACAGCCAATAAAATCAGCAATTAAAGCCTTTCACCAAGAAAATAAAGTCTTAAAGCAGCAACTCATTACTGAGGCTGAAAAATTATTGGCGACAGTAGATGTTGTGACCGCCGTTACGCAAGTTAAAGCCTTGCAAACACAATGGCGCAACACGGGGTATGCCGGACCCAAAGTAGAAAATAAACTTTGGCAAAATTTTAGAAAAATCAATGATGATATTTTTGCTAAACGTGCAGAACAAAATGTTTTGGAAAAATCAGCTACCTCAGCTAGGGCCTCAGAACTAGAAGGTGCTTTAAAAACACTTGAAGAAAAATTTGCTCAAGTAACACAATTAAACGATCTGCAAATGTTTGAGCAAGCGTTGCAAGTGTTAAATAAAGATGTTGCGCAACAAAAGCCAAAAATGTTGAATCTTGAAAAACAAATTAGCGCTAAAGAAAAAACTCTTGCTAAGAGAATTGTTGATTGTAAACTTGCTGATGAAAAACGCCAATGGGGTTACTTATTTTTGACCCTTGAAGAAAGTATCAGTAATGAAGAAAGTTTTACTGAGCATAAAGAATATCTACAGCTAACCGCTTCTTGGCAGAAAAAGTTAAAAGAATTAGCAAACAACACCACACATTTTAATAGAGAAGATGCGACGTTAGAGCTTGAAATTTTATCAGGTAATCCTTCGCCAAGTAACTTACAACAACAGCGCATGACAGTGCAAGTCAGTTTAATGCAAGCGCAAATGTCGTCAGGTACAGCTATTGATTTACCCGCTAAGTTTTCTCAGTGGTTAATGTTAGGAAAGTTGACTCAACAAGACCTTGGGTTACTAGAAAGAATAAAACCAATTTTTCAATAAGATAGTTTTATAGTTCGACTAAAAAATCAGCAATTTATTGCTGATTTTTTGCTTTTTGTGTCACACAGTATTGTTATTAGGTTATGAAGTTTGCTGTTTAAAGGCTTAGAGAGAAAATGACTCTGTTAGCTAACATTGCTTTGACGGGGAATAATATAGCGTTTGGTATTTTTGCTAATAACAGTTTAATTGCATTTAATTTTTTGGACTGAAGTGCCACTTTAATATATCAAGCGTTAAGCGGGCGATGAATAGGAGGGCGAAAAAGTATGTGCAGCCTAATAATACTTTTTCGCGTAGCATTGCCCCGACAACAATTAACGGTAACAGAGCCGATTTTTTATCCTTGAGAGTTAATCGCTGCCAGTGATTAACTTAATTCGCCGCGTAAACTCACTTCCAATAATTGGCAAATTTTTTCTTGGCTGTACCCTTTACTCAATAAGTAATGCAACTTAGTTAATGTCGCTTCTAAAGTCATATCATGACCACTAATAACGCCTATTTCACTCAAGGCATTACCGGTTGCATAGCCTTTCATATTGACTGTGCCTTTACTACACTGACTACAATTAACAATAACAATTCCATCGTCATTGGCTTGCTTTAAACAATCTAACATCGCCTGATTTTGTGGCGCATTACCGACACCATAGCTACGAATTATTAACGCTTTTACTGGTTGTTTAATGATATTTTTAATCAGCTCTACTGATATACCAGGATATAAATGTACAACACCAATAGGTTGAGGCGTAATTTGCGCTAATGTTAAAGGTTGAGATACTGGCGTGGAAATTTTTCCTTCGATTAACTTAATGTTAATCCCTGCTTCTAGCAAAGGGGGTAAGTTTGGCGAATCAAAGGCATTAAAGCCATCGGCATAAGCTTTGATACTGCGATTACCTCGAAAAAGCCTATTATTAAAATATAGGCCTACTTCATTAATAGGAAAGTTAGCGGCAATATATAATGAATTTAGTAGGTTTTCTTGTCCGTCTGAACGTAATTGGCTAAAGGGTATTTGCGAGCCCGTAACAATGACAGGTTTCCCTAAATTTTCCAACATAAATGAAAGCGCAGAACTTGTGTAAGCCATGGTGTCTGTGCCATGCAATACGACAAAGCCGTCATATTCATCATAATTTTTTTTGATATCATCAGCAATATGTTGCCAATCTGAGGGTGACATATTTGATGAGTCAATCAATGGGTCATATTCATTAATGGTAAATTCTGGCATTTCTTCACGATGAAAATCAGGCGCTTTCATTATCGCGTCGGTTAAATGCTGCTTCTGTGGAATGTAACCATTTTCGCTCGGTTTCATACCAATGGTACCACCAGTATAAGCGATATATATGCGTTTTCTCATAGCTTAAGTCTTAATATAGAAATTGGCATAAAGTAATAGTGCCAACAAAGTGATGAAATTGCTCGAGATTGTAACACAAAGCACGCAGGTAAAACGGCTAGCTAGCGATAAAAAAAGCCCCGAGAATTCGAGGCTTATATAGCTTGATTAAGTTAAATAATTATTCAACTTCACAGGCAAGGCAAAAGGAATAAATACCTTGCGGATCATTTAATTGTGCTAGTTGCTTAAGTTCAAGTGACAATGTGTTAATAAGACTAGTGAGCTTATTTTCACTGTAATGACTATCTGCTGGCGGGCCAAAAAATATTGACGCTTGCCCAAGCAAACTTTGTAAGAATAGCGCACGGGGGCTTTTTTCTTTTTCAATTAAAAGCCTATCGTAATCTTCTAAATTTGCTAGCTGGGCTGCTGCTTCAATAGCGTTATCAAGATCGCCCAAGGCATCAACTAAACCCAGTTCTAACGCTTTTGAACCCGACCATACGCGGCCTTGAGCGATAGCATCAACTTGCGCTGTTGTCATATTTCTATTATTGGCCACCAATTCAACAAAGTCGCGATAACCCCGTTCGATATTTAATTGTATAATATTAGCCATACCTGGGGTTAACTCACGTGTGATGCCAAAACCAGCAATATCTGTGGTGCCAACACCATCGGTATAAATACCTAATTTACTTAAGGTTTTTTCAAAGGTCATAAAAAAACCAAATATGCCAATTGAGCCAGTAATAGTCGTAGGTGATGCATAAATTTTATCAGCCGGGGCAGATATCCAATAACCCCCTGAGGCGGCATAAGTCCCCATTGAAGCCACCACAGGTTTGCCGGACGCTTTTAATAATTCGACTTCTTGGCGAATTATTTCTGAAGCGTATGCACTACCACCTGGGCTGTCAACACGAAGTACCACAGCTTTAACATTGTCATTGTCACGGGCTTGGCGTAATAAAGCGGCGGTACTTGTGCCACCAATGGTACCGGGTTTTTGGTTACCTGTTAAAATTGTGCCTTTGGCTACGATAACGGCAACCTTATTAGTGCTGATACTTTCCATTGAACTGTATGAGTTGATCAGCGTTAAATAATCATCAAATGCTATGTTTTTATAACCTTTATCGCCGTTACTGCCAACCACATTGATTAAATCTTGCTTCATCTGTTCTCGTGTTTTTAAGGCATCAACCCAATTGTTGGCTAAAGCATACTCGGCAATGTTGCCATTAGCTGCTTTTAGCTTGGTGACTAACACATCAATGTTTTCATCAAAATTACTGACTGCAAAGTTGCGCTGTTGGGCAACATCAATTTTATATTGCTGCCACAGATCGGTTAACCACAATTGGTTAGCTTCTTTAGCTGCAGCTGACATACTGTCGCGAATATAAGGTTCAACCGCAGACTTATAAGTGCCAACGCGAAAAATATGCTGGCTAATAGAAAGCTTTTCTAAAGCAGATTTAAAGTAAAGTTGATAACGTCCATAACCGTCTAATAACATCCAACCTTTGGGGTTAAGCCAAATATCATCGGCATAACTGGCCAAGTAATACTGGTCTTGGCTGTATTGTTCACCAATAGCGATTATTTTTTTACCCTGACTTTTAAATTCTGTTAAGGCTTTGGCTATATCACTTAGTTTGGTAATGCCAGAGCCTTGCATATTTTCTAGATCTAGCACCATCATACTAATACGGTCATCAGTTGTTGCTTGTTTAATGACAGATAATATATCAGTTAACAGCACTTCAGCAGCGGTATTAGGTTGTTCAAGTGCTTCGCTAATAAAAGCGTCCATTGGGTCAATGTCATGTTTTTGTTCAACAATATCACCACGTATATTTAATATCAGCGCTGATCCTGGTTCAACGGTAATGTTTTTTTCATCGCGAGTAATAGCAATAATAAAAATCAATAGCAGAGTAAAAAACACTAAATTAATAATGATTTTTCGCGAGGTATTGAGCAAACTAAATAGCCCTAAGGTTATTCTTGCTATCGTACTCTTTTTTTCTTTCATAAAACGCTGTCTATAGATTGCTTTAGTATTAGATAGCTATATGCTACTGAAAATTGCCTCGCTTAAGTAGTCGTAAATGTAAATATTTTTGTTTTTAGATAATTGAAAGAAATTTTGGCTGATTACGTTCTACTGTACAAATATCGCCGATCCAATTTACAAGTTATTTCGTATAAATGTTAAATAAAAGTATTAACTTGTATTATTTTAATAACAAATTAATGCTAATGTATAAGATAACAAGGAGATAGCGTTTAAATGCACTAACAAGGTACTTAACTTGGTTGCCGTATTGAACAACCTATTAGTCATTAAACCCTAAAGAACGAAACAACAGGAATTTACAGTTTTATGAACGTTTTGGAATTTTTACATACTCGTCAGTCTAATCCTTATTTACATGGAAATAGTCCTGATGAGCACGCCATTAGTAATATTCTTAAGGCCGGCATGCGCGTCCCTGACCATGCAGGTTTAACACCATGGCGCTTCACTATTGTTAAAGATGATGGCCTGACAAAGCTCAGTAAAGCCTTCAAATCAGCGGCTATCAGTGACGGCGGTGATGAACTTAAAGTAGAAAAAGCAGCTAAAATGCCTTTTCGTGCGCCTTTAATTATTGTGATTAGTACTAAGTTTCATCAACACGTTAAAGTGCCAAAACAAGAACAGTTAATAGCGGCAGGGTGTACAGTGCATGCAATGCAGATGGCAGCCACCACATTAGATCTAGGTGCTGTGTGGCGCACGGGTGAAATGAGTTACCATCCTTTAGTCAAAGAGCGTTTAAACATTGAGCTACATGAGGAAATTGTTGGTTTTCTCTATATCGGCGAAAAGTCGAAAGAATTACCGGTAAAAAAAGCTAGAAATTTCGACGATTACGTTAGCTATTTTTAATTATGCTTGTTGTTTTCGCGGTAGTTAATGGTTATCGAGCAAGCTCATAGTCAAGTACCTAGTTAACAGTCTTATTGCTATGCGAATACAATAAGGCTGTCTATTTTTAAATATTTTTATTTCTAGCCATAAAGTGTCAACGGCTCTTAATACCTCGATAATTTACACCTTACTCTTTACAACACCGGCATTAATGTCATCTTTAGCTTTTCATCCAATGATATAAATATCACTAGCTTTCGCTCCTGCGATATCCTGGGATAATTGCATCAAGTAACCAGTTTATTATCATCTTCACATCATAGTTTCAGGTGTCTTGTGCTCTTAGCTTGTTTTACCGTCTAATTTAATGATCATAAACCAAGCGCTAAGTTTATATAGCAGATAATGACTACTGCTCCAAAAGGTTAATAAAGCATCTAATACAGCGCGGCTATTCACTATGCTATGAACCATAGTGCAAAGCCAATCTCAATATTCTCTGTTCGTGCCATGGTATCAATGAGCCAGTCGTATTACACTAATCACCAGCAGATTAAAGCATAAATAATACCGTCAATAGGAAGATAAATGACCTTGAAAGTTGCACCAAGTAGCAAACTATTACGCATAATTTTGATTGATAGCTACTTTAAGGGGAGAAGGGTTGAGGTTGACGTTAGTGGTCATACTAATCTCAGTGGCACCAATGCAGCGGGCAAAACGACCTTTTTAAAATTGGTCAGAATATTCTTTGCTGATGCCCCCGGCGATGTCGTTAAAGTACGGGGTAAAATCAGAGAGTCTTTTGTAAACTATTACCTCCCTAGACTGACCAGTTATATTGTTTTTGAATATCAAACGCACTCAGGCATTAAGCAAGCCGTGTGTTTTAGTAAGAACGAAAGTATAAACTACCTATTTGTAGATAAGCCGTTTGAACTTGCCGATTACACTGCGGAGCCTTCGCCAGATGGCACACTAAATTTAATTCCCTGTACAAACATCTATCGCCACTTCCGTTTAAAGCAGGTGCCTGTTAAAGCAGTATCTTCGCCATCACATTATCAAAAAATTATTCTTGGTACGGCAGTATTTAGTGACAAGGATCTGACCGAAGCAAAGCATAGGTTTTCTCTTGCCGCACCGGGGAAAAATTTATCAATGCTCAATACCGTGGTGGGTGCTGCATTAGAGCGCAACACGGACTTTAAACGTATTAAAGAACTGCTATCGTCCATTATGCTCAATGGCGGTAAAAATGAACTTGAGTTTACTATGGACGTAGCGAGTCTATCTATCTGGAAAACCGATTATAACGCGCTTAGGACTTATGATGATTTAGCCAGTAGCGTATTACCTAAATTATCCAAATCTCTTTATACGGCAGAAAATTCTGAAGCCATCTTGGCTGAGTATAAGCACAACTTGTTAGCTTATACTGAACAATTCGATTATTCAGTTAAAGCGCTAACGCTTGAGCTTGCGGCATTAAATACGGAAAACTCGACTGCAAACTTAAAAACTTCAGATGAAAAAAGCAGCTTAGCCGATCAAATTAGTGACAATAATCGCATCGTTGACGGTGCCAAAAGACAAATAGAGACCATTGAAGCTGAAAAGATTTCCTGGGAAGAAAAAGATGTTGGCAGCTTAAAAAGTGACTATGCCAATATTGATCTTTATCAAGCACAACTTGACAATGCCAGTGTTGAAAAAGCAAATTTACTGGACGAAGCTCAAAACATTACCGCGAAATTCGACAAACTTAAAGCTAAACGACAAGCACAGTTTTATAACTTAAAAGATCAACTGAGTAGCCAGCTTAGCGTCGCCAATGCTGAATATAGCGAGATTACAGTAAAACAAAACAGGGTAATGAGCGAAGCGGGATATGATCTAAAAACCGCCATCTCAGAGAATGAAAATCAATTACAGCAACTTTCTGCCGATTATGAAAATAAACTCAGCCATTGTCATTTTAAATTACAAAGTGTTGACGTCAGTAAGGAAGCAAGGGCACAACTTAATTTAGCACAACAGGAATTGCAACGGGCAAACGAAGCGCTTAACGCAGACTCAAGGCAAGCAATCGATTTTGAGCGTCAAGCACAAAATAGTGCGATACAAACGGATAAAATACTCAGCGAAATGGCCGATACAGCCAACACAATAAAAACTCAGGTATCAGCAAAAAATGACTTAGAGCGCTTACTCAATCCGCAAAAAAATTCGCTGCATGAGTTCTTGGTGAACAATGTTGATGACTGGTCTGAAAGTATAGGTAAGTTTCTTGCACCAGCGGTATTAGCGTCAACCGATCTTAACCCTGATTTTAGCGCTGAAGGCTCAAAAAATGACTTCAAAGGCTTAACGCTAGATTGGGACCGTGTTTATAATGATTTTGCCAAAACAAGTGACACTATTAGCGCCGAAATTGAACAAATTGACCAGCATATTTTGCAATTAAATGAGACAAAAGAAAAACTGTCAGGCAAAGTTAAAGCCATTGCCAACGAGCAAAGTGCGCTGCAACAAGACCTTATTAAGATTAAAGCTAAAATAGCGTTAAAGCAGCAATTACTTGAATCTATTAATGCCAATATCAATCAGCTCAACATTGAACAAAAAAATGCCATTGAACAAGCCAAGTTAGTTTTAGAGACTGAAGCTAAAGCACTTAACAATGCCTTGAGTAAACTGGGTCGAGAAAATAAAGAAAAGCTAAGTCAGATTAATCAACAGCACTTAGACCGTATTCGAAGTTTACAAGAACAACATATGGGGCAAAATGTTGAGCTAGAAGGTTATATCAAACAAACAGAAGACAAAAAAAGCCAAAACACTGCTGAATATAGCTTAGCGATCAGCCGCTTAGCCGCGGATGAAAAAAATCAATTAAATGATAAAAACATTGATACTGAATCGCTAAACAAACTTGATAATGAAATAGTCACGTTAGAAAAACAACTTAGCCGACTGAAAAATGCTCCAGGGATTATTAGTAGTTATAACGCCTTTATGAGCAACAGCTATAGCCAACTTGACAGCCTTAATGATAAATCGTTTAAGGCTTCGCAAGGGGTAACAAACCTGACTCAATCACTTACTGAACTTACTGACATGATTAAAGCCCGTAAAGCCGCTTTTATCATCAACCGTGACGCGATTACGGTTAAGCTGTCAAAGGTTAGCCAACAGCACGAAATGGCCTTACGCTTAACCAACCGATTAGGCGAATTTGAGCAAGCTTTTGACACGGCACAAACCCATTCATTTGAAACAATTTGCGGTGAATTAGACAACATATTAAAAAGTCATCGTAAGGCATTAAAAAGCATTAAAGGTTATGCCGAACAAGTTATCTCCCAAATGAATATCCACTTGAATAGTGCGATAAAAAAATCCATTGATATGAAAAGTAATGCCTTGGAGATAGATCCTAATCTCAGGCTTATTTCAGATTATATTGTTAAAGAGTTACCCTTAGTTATTAATGAAGTACGTGATTTAATTATCGAGAATGCGGCACTACGGGGTATGGAATTATCTGGTTTTTATGATCAGCTCAAACGTTATGAATCTGATATTAATGCTTTTAGTTTAAGAGTTAATAGCTACTTAGAGAAAAAAACTGTTTTTAGCGCCTTAGGTAAAATATCAATTAACCTGACACCTTTACTCGAATCTCACGAAGTATTCTCGGCCTTAAAATCATTTAAAAAAACCTATGAAGCTTGGAGCAAAGACAATCAACAAAGCCTACCTCCTGAAAGTTATGGCGTGGCTATGTCAGAAGTTTTGACGAAATTTACCCATAACAAACTGGTAGAGAGGCACTCTAATTTATACGATATTTCTTTTGAAGCTGTGGTTAATAATGAAAGAAAAATCGCGCGTTCAGGTAATGATTTAAAAGACATCTCTTCTAATGGCATGAGTTACTTAATTCTGCTGGCGTTTACCACTTCATTAGGCTCTATGATCAAAGGAACACAAGATGTTGATATTTTATATGGCGTTGATGAATTAGGTGAAATCTCAGTTGAAAACGTCGACTCACTATTCGCGATGTTTGATAAAGAAAAAGATACCATTTTTACCGCTATTCCTAATGCAGATAATAACTTCATGGGGGTTTATCACAAACGCTATTTTATTAATAAACCGAAAAATAGGTTTGAACAAATCACCGCTAACGATGATCCTTTGCTTAAAGCAATAAGTGCCGCACAAACCAGTGCAGTAGGTACCCCATCATGATTTTTGATGAAGTGTTCACCAACACAGTAGAGTCACTTTTAGCCGGTAAATTCATTTGCCCTATAACCTGTGCTACAAGTTACGACTTTCTAAACTCAGATATCAACAGAGAGCGTGTACAGACCTACTTATATCAAACCGGCAAAACATTATCTCATATCGACCACGAATTTTATTATGCCTCCTACGAGTCTATGACCCCGGATAGAAGGCGAGCGTCAAGAGCGGTATTTAAGCAAACTCAGCAAGAAATAAGGCCAGTAGTTGAGTTTCTAAGCTTAATGATGCGCGTGAGTAATGACGAACGTTCACTCTATACCGGTGATGAAATTCACCTAGCTCAAATTGTCAGTAAAATTGAAAACGATAAATCACTGTTAAAATCATTAGACCGGATCATTATCCAGATAAAAGGTCAGTTAAAAGGCAGTGTTTTTGATAAAACCAAACAATTGATTAATAGCCTAGTTAAAACTGAAATTTTAAAGCAAATTGAACCCAAGATAGATATCTATCTTTGTACGGGTAAGCTTGCCTACTACATTAACTTGATGGAATTTATTATGACTTATCAAGCTGAGAAATTTGATGACATCGACTTAGATGAGCCAGCACAGGATGATTTGATATAATGTCGGGTGCCATGAAAAAAATGTTTCGTATGCTAGCAAAACATGCGTCAACCATTGACACCATTATAACCGAGGGAGTACTTCCGCCTACTGAAGAAGCACTGAAAGGTTTTGATGAACTTCACAATTACAATCTGGCTTTTGAAACCGCATCAGGCAGTATAAGACTCAGCAGTGCTTTTCAAAATTTTTTAGAAAATGCGCTTAAAACAGAAAGAACACTGGCTATTAATCTGGATGTGGGGGGCTATTGGCGCAGTATTTTATTTAATATAAATCAATTAAACCACTCAAATACCCTTGGCGCTTACAGTGACAGCGATATGTATAAAAGACTGGTCATTGACTCTATCTATCAATTACTCGATGGTATAAACAACAACATACAACAATTAAGAAACCGTATTGAAAATCAATTTGGTTATGTGCATTCAATATCAGCAAAGCGTAAAGAAAATGAGCAAGCCATTGCAGAAGCAAGAACCCTTAGACAAGCGTTAAATATTATTGATGAAGCAGAACTCTTGGAAAGGCCTATAACCGATTTACGACTGCGTTCCATTATCAATAACGACTTATTTGGTGGTAAACAAAGTGCGATTAAAGAACTCATTAATGCACTGACACTGATGCAAGCCTTGTTGATTGGCTTTAGAAAATTGGAAGGTAGAGGTAAACTTGTTAGGCAATTTAAACAATACTTCGACACAAAAACCGATCATGACTTTAGTGATCTTATCAGTGTTGAAGACATTAGCATGCCGCCAAACATCACCAACTTAGTTAAAGCAATGAACATCGATGTTTATCCTGACGAGTCGAGTTTATTAACCCGCAATGATTTAATCGATCTGGCACAATCGCTTAACTTAGAGGAAGGTGAACGCTTTAAAAAAGAAAGGGACAATAATTCTTCTCTTGATATGACACAAGACAATGTTGAAAAAGCAGTTGAAACACCCATAGGCGCAAAGTGGCTAGAAGATATACTGTTAGCGTTAATCAAAACACCAGGCGATAAAATCCTAGTGAATAACATTTACCAACAACTACAACCTGAATGTAAACCGCAATTATTTTTAGATGCTATCTATACTGAAATTTTAAGATTACCCGCGGAAAAAAGTAAGTTTTTCATCTTTAAACCCCTAGGTAACTATTCAAAATCATTTAACGGTAACTTTGATATAAAAGATATTTCAATACACTTCAATCATTAACAAAATAAGGCTTCAACATGCTTGTCGCCTTATTTACCAACACTGTCAAAAATGAAAAGAAACGACTTCACTCAAAAATATATTACTTTGAAAAAGGCAATGAATTTAAAGCTGTAATTGGCTTTGCTTCGCTACCTATTATAACCAACAACTTTAGTCCGCTTAACGCCGCGTTATCGATACCAAACCTAATCCGAAGTGTTAAGTCTCTTTAAAAGCTAATGTCTCAAATGTGCCTTCCTGACATTCCAGCTAAAAATCTTGCCCTATATTTTCTAATGAATTAACTACTAGCGTAAACGCTGTAATACCCTTTTATATGGGAGTTAATATGATTTTTCGAGGTGTGTTACTAAGACGTCTTATTAACACACGACTTATTGTAACAAAAACTAAATAAAGTCACTTAACTGCCTGAATTTAATGTATTTTATTTATTTTTTTGTTCAGATTATATTACTGAGAGGTCTTAGTAACACGCCTTAATATACATGTGATTTAGCATTACCAGATTCTAATGCTTTGAAAGTATGAGATATTAATGTTAATTTAATGTTATTTATGATGTGTGTGTTACTAAGACGTATACATTATAAGCTGTTAGGTTTTTAAAGGAGTAAGACTTTTGAATTCAATTAGGAAGATTCTATTAATTAGTTTGTTTTTACCATTTGCTGCTTTCGCAGATGGTAAAATTGGGATTGCCGCAGGCGTGTCTGTTGATGGATTCTTTAGTCCTGAAATAACCGAGTTTAAAATTGATAAAGTTCACCCTGGATCCCCAGCAGAAAAAGCTGGAGTTAAAGTTGGTCAATTAGTTATTGAACTTGATGGTTGCAAAATCCCGGGCTGCCCAGCGGATAAAGCTAAAAAACTAATGGATAAAGAAATAGGTGAAATATTACCATTGCTAGTTAAAAACTTAGATGGCAGTAAAGTTTTGCTAAAAATCCATGTAGGTGAGTAAAAACCTATAAGAAATTAAACAGGGACAAAAAAAAGTTGGCTTTTGCTCCTTCGTCGCTAATTTTAGCCAACAATTTTTTGCCCGTTAATTGTGTCTAAAGCGCTAGTCGTATACTGAGAAGTTGATGTTCCAAAAAATATTATCATTATTTTTAGTTTTGTTTTCATTAAATATTGCTTATGCCAAAAGCGATATTCATATTGAAACCCAAATCAAAAAGACTATCGAAAATGAAAATATTGTAGGATTATCTTGGTCAACAATTTCAAATGGACATGTTGAGGTTGGTAGTGCGGGCTATGCAAATATTTCAAAGTTTGAACCTATGAAGCCTGCGCAAAAAATGCATGTAGGCTCTGTTACCAAATCGGTTCTGGCAATGGGCGTTCTTCATTTAATATTTGAAGAGAGACTCTCGTTAGACAGTAATGTTGAATCATTACTGTCGGAATTAAGTTTCGACAACGCTTGGAACGATCGTTCACCTATCAAGGTCAAAAACTTACTCGATCATACTTCTGGATTAGACAACATTCGGATGTGGCAATTATTAAGCACTAAACCTTTGCCAAATACACCATTAGAAGAAGCTTTTGAGTCAAGCCAATACAATCTATTAAATATTAGAACAGAACCAGGCACACAATACTCATATTCCAATATGGGGTATACCTTGCTTGCGATGGTTATAGAAGCTGTCACCAACGAGCGTTACGAATATTTTCTCGATGTTAACCTTTTAACTCCTTTAGAAATGCATGATAGTAGCTTTGAGTTCATCAGCCAACGAGGTCAGTTCGCAGATCCATTATTGGCGATGGGCTATTATGAAAATAATGTTGCTCAAGCTGCTGTGCCTAGTTATTTAAGGCCAGCTGGACAATTCACAACAACAGCTCCTGATATGGCTAAGTTTATGATGTTTGTGTTGAGTGATGGCAAAGTGAATGGTGAAGGCTTTGTGCACCCTGAACATATGGATATGCTTACAGAGCCTTTAGGCACTGAAGCACATATAGCTGGCCTGAATATTGGACATGGGTTAGCGTTTGCTAAGAGAGATCGGCATAACGTGCTTGGTATGTGTCATCCCGGCACAACATTTGGATTTAGAGCCTATATTTGCCTTTTTCCTGATGAGAACAAGGGATTTTTTTATGCTACTAACACTGATAATGAAACTACTGACTATGAAAAGTTTAATAAATTATTTATCAATAGGTTAAGTCTAACACCAGCGAAAATTACAGAGCCTATGGGAAAAGGAGTTGAGCTATCAAGGTTGCAAGGCATTTACTTGCCATCGCCAAATAATATGGCTGAATTTGAATTTATTGATATGCTTTTCAATTTTATTTGGTTAGAACAATCAAACGATCATCTTCTAATTAAGTCATTGCAAAATGCTGATAGGCGATTGATTCAAATTGACGAAAGCTTATTTCGAGATGTTAACAGAACACAAGCTTCTCATGTTGTTTATTCTAATGATAAAAGTCGATTGTTTATTAGTGATGGGCTTAAAACGTTTCAAAAAGATTCTGGTATAACGCTAGTGCTTTATTGGGTAAGTTTAATTTTTGGTCTAATTGGACTGATTTATATCTTTTTAGTAGGATTAATTAGAATTGCTAAACGCGATAAAGATGGCTTAGGACGCATTAAATTGGTGTTTATAAACCTTTTACTATTTAGCTTACCCATATACCTCTATGTTAATCAATCCTTTCT
The DNA here is from genome assembly GCF_014077065.1 of Colwellia sp. MB3u-4. NCBI lineage: Bacteria > Pseudomonadati > Pseudomonadota > Gammaproteobacteria > Alteromonadales > Colwelliaceae > Colwellia > Colwellia sp. MB3u-4. The sequence continues at coordinate 31,474 of NZ_JACGVE010000066.1, forward strand.
AAAGTTTGGTGATATTACTGCGGCAAGCATTTGCTTGGCTTTTTTATCAGGGCTTTTGCCAATAACACTTTTATTTTCTTTATGGATTTCTTTAAGAGGAAAGATGCAAAGTAAGTTAATAAAATTGGATATTGCATCGATCATGATGTCTATACAATTTTGTTTAGTATTGGCTGCTTGGGGGCAGATACCCACTATATTTTGGCAATAAATTGTAGCGCTTTAACAAGCAAATCAACAAGGACTAAAAACAGCGTGCTGTTCGCTCCGCTCCATTTTAGCCTGTTATTTTGTCTATGTGTATGGCCACACGGGCTTTAATCTCAACATGGATGTAAACAAATGATAAAATTATATTTTGCGTTATCAGTTTTGATAGGAACTTCTTCTAATGGGTTATTCAGAAATTTATTTTTCGCTTTCAATAGCGGAAAAGTTTCAAGTACTGTAACTACCAAATTCGAACTATATTTAAACTTGTTATATATTTTGGCTTTTATTTTATCAGTAATAATTTTTAAACAGATCGCAAAATATTACGATTTAAATATTAAAAACAAAAAATGTATAGTTTTACCATTGGGTGTTGTTATTTTTTACTCTAATTTGATTCTAAAAATAGTGGCAATAACTCCCCTGATAAAAACACACAGGACACCCGCCGCTCACCAACCTACGCGGCAGTTAACGAGGCGTTAGGTTAATTGACGCAGTTGGTGACCTCTGTTATATTTCTCCAGTCACTGCTTTGTGGTGGCACAGCTATCACAGCTGGAGGAGAATCCAACTCAAAGTGCTAACAAATCCTTCAAATTTAATACATTTGTTTTGTCTGTTATAAAAGGATTCACGGGCAAGGAGAAACATATGTATATTTTACAAAATAAATCCCAGCTTAACTCTTTCGTCAATTCTATTCGTGATCAATCATTAGAATCGTTTAGGTTCTCACCCAAGCCAACAAAGCTCAAAGAGCTAATCTCACGTTGTTTAAGTTTTAATACTTATGCCAGTGTAATTTCAAAACTACCAATTGATATGGAAGAATTTGATTATACTTTCCCAAAACTTTTATCTGATGCTTTAATTGCACAACCTTATGGTTTAAGAGTCGATTATTTAATTATGAAAACTATTTACGATAATGCTATTGAAAATTGTGCATATTGGGACGATGAGCGAGCACTTATGTCACTCCATATGGCGGCTGATGGAATGTAATTAACCTAATAAGAAAATAAACTAGGACACGTAACAGTTGGCTATGTTTCGCTATTCGCTACACAATTTTAGCCAACTATTTTTGTCCGATTAAGTGGGCGTTGGTAAATAATTAAACTTGGCAAAATAAAATGAAAAATTGGCAAATATCTACATCTAAAACAGTTAAAGAAAAAATTACAAATGCTATGAAAAATGAAGTTAGTAAAATTGCATGTGATTTAATCGATAAAACTTTAAAGCCTAAACACATAAAACCAGAGCTAAATAACCCAAGTTTCAATAAACTTGTAGATATATTTATTAAATGGCGGGGAAGCTCACTGTATTTTTATGCTAAATATAAAAGCTGTGGGGAAGATGCTATTTCACCAATTTTTGAAACAAAATTTGCGAGGTTAGTATATGCGGGGGAGGATAAGTTTAACCTCTCTTATATGCGGCACAATGAGCAATGGCTTAATTTACATTCGAATTTTACTGGGCTGGAATGTTGCAATGCTATTGAATACGAACCATATTTCGTAGTGTAATTTGCTTATAAGCTGTTAAAACAGGACAAAATTTAGTTGGCTGTAGAATAACTAATTAAGCCAAAATCACTAAATTCTTTTGTTCCTGTATCACGCTGTAGACGATTTACTCGATATAGGTAATGCATTTTTTACCCCGATTTTTAGGGGTAATTCATAATAAACGAGTTATTCTACAAGCTCGTTATGTGTATCTCTAGAAGGGAGTTCTAAATGTTAGAATTGAGACCTAATTGTGAGTATTGTGATTTTGATTTACCACCTGAATCGAATGAAGCTGTTATTTGCACATTTGAATGCACATTTTGCGTTAAGTGTGCTGAAAAAATATTAAAGAGTATATGCCCAAACTGCTCAGGTAACTTGGTTCAACGACCCATCCGACCTTTAGCGGCATTGAAAAAAAATCCTGCATCAACTAAACGAGTATTAAAGGAGAAGAGGCATGTTTAAATCTCGAAATATAGAGGGTAAAATTGATTGGTTAGATGAAACTGGTATTAAAATTTATACTATTTCTGCCTGTAATAGTTTAGTCGACCAATCTAAATATTTATATCGACTCAATGAAATTAAAGCAGCACGTAATATCAACTGGATTAATACTCCAGCTTTCGTCATTTTTCATGATGGTTCCGGTTGTGATTATTTGGTTTTAGTCTGGTGGGAAAATGATAATGAATTATTCACATCCGTATCAGTTAAAGTTGATGATGAATGGGTAGAAGACGCCAGTAAATATTCGTTCTGCTTGTATGATCTAGAGGTGTTTTGGACTGAGCGCAATATTTATATAACAACAATTGATTGTGAACTACCATCACTAAAAAAATATCAGGTTTCGCGTTAAGTACACATAACATGCTGTTAAATAAAAATAAGCTGGCTGTTTTTGTCCCGCTTGATATTTTAGCCAATTAAATTTTGCCTCTTAACTGGGCGTTGAGGCTGTAGAATAACTAATTCAGCCAAAATCACTAAATTTTTGTGTTCCTGTATCGCGCTTTAGACGATTTATTCGATATAGGTAATGCATTTTTTACCCCGATTTTTAGGGGAAATTCATAATAAACGAGTTATTCTACAAGCTCGTTATGTGAATAATTCGAGCAGTAGGAGTGATGTCGATGGATATCGTTAGTTTTATGGATGTTGAAGAGACGGAGAATGACTTAATTATTTCCTTTGCTCTCGATATTGGAGAAGGTTATATAAAGACGCTTCTCTTGCACAGGACATTGTTTTGTGAATTTATTATGCCTGAAGAAGAGCGCGGTACAAAAGTTAGTCTTGAAGACCTAGATATAGCTGAAGAGCATATGAATACTCTCGAGTGCGTTACATTTCACGAAAAAATCATAAAAATCAAAGCTCGGTTTAGCTCTCACGAAATAAACTTACGAAAGCTTCAACTAGAAGAAATAGATCAAATTAAAGAGTCTTTAACTCATCATAATTATGATGAGAGGTTTGAGATTAAATTCACATAAGCAATTCAACGTGACACGCAACACTTGGCCCGTTAATGTGGGCGTTATATGCCCGTAATAGCAAAGTCGATCGCTGCAATAATCTCATCTCTTAATGATACAACTGAGCCAACAGGGTTTTTGAGTAAATTTGCTGGCATTGATGAAATCTGTGGTGTGAGTAAAATGAATTGTTCATTTTCATATTCTATTGCTGGAGTTAAGCCATCCATCTTTTCATTTCTAAAATGATTAAGCTTCCCTAAAGGGATCACAATTCTCGTTGCGAGATCGCTAATTAATGCATTTTGGATATCAATTATATATGGATATGCTTCCCTGCTTTTTTTACTTGGGTTTATGTATACATCAAATTGTGCCATTAAAACTCTCTAAACTCGTCACCAAAACAGCCATTTTCATCTACAAAATCATTGTAGGCTTTTATAGCGTTTTTATTTTCTTTTACCCATCTTTTAGCTTCAATACTTTTCAATTTGTCTTTTAGTGCTTGCTCTAAAGTTGCAGATAAATTAATGTTAAGTGCTCTTGTTTTTTTTAGTAAGTCACTATTTAAGCTAAGGTTTGTTGCTTTTTTAGGGGCTTCAATATCGTATAATGCTTGCATAGTATGTCTCCAAGTAATCATTGCGTTTATTATGCGCACTCTAATGCGTATTGTAAAGGCCGTATAAGCCATTCAAGCAGGACAAATAACAGCTGGCTATTTGCTCCTTCGTCGCTTATTTTAGCCAACTATCATTTGCCTCTTAATGGGGCGTTGAGGCTGTAGAATAACTAATTCAGCCAAAATCACTAAATTTTTATGTTCCTGTATCACACTGTAGACAATTTATTCGATATAGGTAATGCATTTGGTACCCCGATTTTAGGGGGAATTCATAATAAACGAGTGATTCTACAAGCTCGTTATATGTGCAGGAAGTTTGAGTATTAAATTCATAATTGGTTACTTAAAAAAGGATTTTAAATTTAGGTTTTTCTTCTTACTAGCCTCTATTTCTATAGGGTTTTATTTGTATTTTAACTTATATGAAGATGGTGTTTTTATCAGAATAGATAATATCTATTCATTTAAAGCTGTTTATATCTTTATATTTAGTACAGTTTGTATTTTTATACCTTGGCACTTATTCAACAAAAAGTAGTGCAAAGTGCATATAACAAGCAAATAAACTAGGACTTAGGCTTTGGGATAAAGCCATGCTTAGCTTCAGCTGACAAAGGATTATATATCATGGATTGATGATGAATGGTTGCTAGGACTGACATCATTCATCTCCAAAGTTATTAAGTTATAACAAGATTAGTATAGGTACATCAAAATGTTTTTAGCTGGTAAGTCTGTAGGTAGTGGGTATGGTTGGTAAGTTGACTGTAAATAAAAAGCCCTCAATTGAGGGCTTTTTTAGTTTTATATGATACTAACTTAGAAAGCCGCGTTATTCGGCGTTCTTGGGAAAGGGATCACGTCACGCACGTTTTGCATGCCAGTTGCGTAAACGACCAAACGCTCAAAACCTAAACCAAAGCCTGAATGTGGCACTGTGCCGTAACGACGTAAATCACGATACCAGCTGTAATCTGCTGGATCTAAATTCATTTCCGCTAAGCGTTTGTCTAACACATCTAAACGTTCTTCACGTTGGCTACCACCAATGATTTCGCCAATACCGGGTGCTAAAATATCCATAGCCGCAACGGTTTTGCCATCGTCATTTAAACGCATGTAGAATGACTTAATATCTTTCGGATAGTTTTGTAACACTACCGGACCATTAAAATGCTCTTCAGCTAAATAACGTTCGTGCTCTGAGTTTAAATCAACGCCCCAAGCCACTTTGTTTTCAAACTTCTTACCACAGTTTTCCAAAATGGTAATCGCGTCAGTGTAATCTAAACGCACAAAGTCGTTGTTGATCACTGAGTTTAAACGCTCTACTACCGTTTTATCGACACGTTGTTCAAAGAAAGCCATATCGTCGGCGCGTTCATCAAGCACGGCTTGGAAAACATACTTCAACATTTCTTCAGCAAGATCAGCGGCATCAGAAAGATCAGCGAAAGCAATTTCGGGCTCTATCATCCAAAATTCAGCTAAATGACGAGTCGTATTTGAATTTTCAGCACGGAATGTTGGGCCAAAGGTATACACTTTAGACAGCGCACAACAATAAGTTTCAACATTTAGCTGACCTGAAACGGTTAGGAAAGTTTCTTTACCAAAAAAGTCTTGGTTGTAATCCACTTTGCCTTCATCATTTAACGGTAAGTTTTCCATATCAAGCGTACTAACACGGAACATTTCACCCGCGCCTTCACAGTCACTACCAGTAATTAATGGTGTGCTGATCCAAAAGTAACCTTTGCTATGTAAAAAACGATGTACTGCTTGTGCCAAGGTATTGCGCACACGTGCTACTGCGCCACCTATATTAGTACGTGGACGTAAATGTGCTTGTTCGCGTAAAAACTCGATACTATGGCGCTTTGCTGCCATTGGGTAGGTATCAGGGTCTTCAACAAGGCCTAATACTTCTACTTGTTCTGCTTGGAGCTCAAACGACTGACCTTTACCTGGAGATTCAACTAAAATACCGGTAACTTTTACTGCAGCACCTGTAGTAAGTTTTAATATATCAGTCTGATAATTATCCAAATTGCTCGGAGCAATTGCTTGAATAGCGTCAAAACATGAACCATCATGTACCGCTAAAAATGAAATACCTGCTTTTGAATCACGACGTGTGCGGATCCAACCATGGATAGTAATTGATTCATTAACAGGATATTTTCCTGCCAAGATATCAGTAATGGCAATGACTGACATTTACAAACCTCTTTTTTGTCAAAAATGTACTCAAATTTTAAGGGGTGCTATGTTACCTTGCTTGTAAGGTTTAACAAGTAAAAATTTTTAAATCGGGTCTTTATAAAAAAATAACGTGAAATTAGGGATGAAAAGCGGTATGAAGTATGAAATATCGGGCAAAGAGCGCAGGAATGCTGCTGATTTATGGACTTATGCGTTAAGAGTATTGGCTATTCTTGGTTGGAGCTTGTTTGTTTGCGCTATCATTGTTTCTTATTATGCGGCACCTGATGTCGACTATGGCATTTTGCGTTACCATAATATTGAAATTAGAAAAATTTGGCAGACACCACTGACCGGCTATTTATACATTGTTTTATTGCTAAGTGCCCTAAGTAGTTATTTTTGTTTAATCATTGATAATTACCGTAGCCGGCGTAAAAACGATGGTAAGTATTTTAATATTTTATTATTACTTGTGATTACCATCGCCTGGGTTAGCTTTATATTGGTACAACTTTATTAAGTCGCCAACCTTATTTTATAGCGCAGCGCTAACAAGGGGGTTAGTTGCGCTTAAAACACTTATCTTCATCTAATACGATACTAATGGCATTGATCAGTAAACTTAGTTGTGTTTTATCGCTAATAAATGGCGGCATAATATAGATAAGTTGTCCAAAAGGACGTATCCATACGCCCAACTCAACAAAGCGCTTTTGAATCTCGGCCATGTCAACATGCTCAGTGCTTTGAACTACCCCTATAGCGCCTAACACTCTTATATCCTGAACCCTGTGATGATTTTTTAAAGGCAATAGTTTTTGCTTAAAAACCTGTTCAATATTAGTTACTTGTTGTTGCCACTGATTACGTTTCAATATTTTAAGGTTGGCGTTAGCAAGGGCACAAGCCAGCGGGTTACCCATAAAGGTAGGTCCGTGCATAAAGCAGCCCGCTTCACCATGACTAATAGTATTAGCCACTTCATCAGTGCATAGGGTGGCTGCCAGTGTCATGTAGCCACCGGTGAGGGTTTTACCTAGACAGATAATATCAGGACTAATATCTGCCCATTCACAGGCAAATAATTTGCCAGTTCGGCCTAAGCCTGTGGCAATTTCATCAGCAATCATTAAAACATTATATTGATCACAAAGTTTGCGGCAGGCTTTTAAATAGTTAGGATGATATAAGCGCATGCCACCCGCACCTTGGACTATTGGCTCGATAATAAAGGCTGCTATTTGCTGATAATGTTGTGCAAACATGGCGGTTAACGCTTCAACGTCAGTAGCATTCCATGCTTGATCAAAGCGAGTTTTTGGCGCGGGAGCAAATAAATTCTTCATTAACACAGGTTCAAACAACTGGTGCATGCCATTAACAGGGTCGCATACCGACATAGCGGCAAAGGTATCACCGTGATAACCATTTCTTACGGTGAGTATTTTATGCTTTTCAGGCTTATTTTTACTGTGCCAATACTGTATCGACATTTTTAACGCCACTTCTACTGACACTGAACCACTGTCACTTAAAAACACTTTATTTAAGCCCTCAGGCGTCAGCTCAATGAGTGTTTTCGCAAGTTCAATCGCCGGTTCGTGGGTTAAACCACCAAACATCACATGGGCAAATTTTTCAGTCTGTTTTATTAAGGCCTCGTTTAATTCGGGGTGATTATAACCGTGCAATACAGACCACCACGATGACATACCATCAACAAGTTTCTCACCACTGGCCAAGGTAATATGAACACCTTCGGCAGATTCGACCAGATAAGAAGGTAATGGTTTCGACATAGAAGTATAAGGATGCCAAACGTGGTTTTTATCAAATTCAAGGTTTTCTGTTTGTTTAGTGTTCATATGTAAATGTTACTTCGTTAGCTTGGTTGACATATTTGAGTTGATGCATAGACTACCGATTAATATTAATAGATGCAATTGACAAACGAGTGAATAACTATGACACAGCAAACATCAGCGGTAAGTGAATCTAGCTCAAATACCAACGTTAATACCCCAGTTAATAATACCAACCAAGGTAGTAGTGAAGTACGCCATAACTGGCAAGCAGACCAAGTTAAAGCACTGTTTGACATGCCATTTAATGATTTGATGTTTAAAGCGCAAGTTATTCATCGCGAAAATTTTAATCCCAATGAAGTACAAGTGAGTACTTTGTTGTCGATTAAAACCGGCGCATGCCCAGAAGATTGTAAATATTGCTCTCAAAGTGCCCGTTATAAAACTGACATTGATAAAGAGCGCTTGATGGAAGTGAGTAAAGTGCTTGAAGCGGCACAAGCGGCGAAAGATCAAGGTTCAACACGTTTTTGTATGGGCGCTGGCTGGCGTAACCCAAAAGCAAGAGATATGCCTTCAGTGGTTGAAATGGTTAAAGGTGTAAAAGCACTGGGACTTGAAACCTGTATGACACTCGGCATGTTATCTGCTGAGCAAGCCGATGAGTTACAAGGTGCCGGCTTGGACTACTACAACCATAACTTAGATACCTCACCAGAGCATTATAATCAAATTATCACTACACGTACTTTTCAAGACAGGTTAGACACTTTATCTAATGTACGAAGTTCAGGCATGAAGGTCTGTAGTGGTGGCATAGTAGGTTTAGGCGAAGAAAGTAAAGACCGGGCGTCATTATTGGCACAATTAGCTAACCTTTCACCGCAACCTGAAAGTGTGCCGATTAATATGTTGGTAAAAATTGAAGGCACGCCGTTATCTGATGTTGCAGACCTAGATCATTTTGAATTTGTGCGCTGTATTGCGGTGGCACGCATCATGATGCCAAAAAGCCATGTACGTTTATCAGCAGGGCGCGACGCGATGAATGAACAAATGCAAGCCCTGTGCTTTTTAGCGGGCGCGAATTCAATATTCTACGGGTGTAAATTATTAACCACAGGTAATCCTGAAGCCAATAAAGATATGATGTTATTTAACCGCTTAGGTATTAATACTGAAACCATTGCCAGTTCAGCAGCAGACGAAGCAAAAATTACTACCGCTGTGGTTGATCAAAAAAATAGCGATCTATTTTATAACGCGGTTAATTAATATTTATGGCGTTTGATTTCTTAACTACAACTATTGCCGAGCAGAAACAGCGCGCACGTTATCGTGTGCGTCAGTGTGTTGCTGAGCAAAATGGCCGTTATGTTAAAATTGATCATAAAAGTTACTTAAACTTTTCATCAAATGACTATCTGGGTTTAAATCATCATCCAAAAATTAACCAAGCTTTGCAAGCCGGCGCCGAGCGGTTCGGTACTTGTGCGAGTGGCTCAAGTTTAATCACAGGTTACTCTTATGCCCATCAAGCACTAGAAAACGATATTTGTGATTGGCTTAATAAAGCTAAATGTTTGTTGTTTGCCAGTGGATTTACCGCTAATAACGCGCTTATGCACGCCTTGGGTCATAAAAGCTGCGAGCTGTATTTAGATAAACTCAGTCACGCGTCATTAATTGATGGTGCGTTATCAAGTGACGCTAAAGTAAAACGCTTTTTACATAACGATACTGAGCAACTACAAAGATTTTTAAGACAAGGTCAAGCTAAGGCTAATGATGACGGTAAAGAGTTAAACCAAGTTATTGTCTCAGAAGGGGTTTTTAGTATGGACGGCGATCAGGCTGACGTAACTCATTTAGCGAAAATAGCCCAACAACATAACGCTTTATTATATCTAGACGACGCACATAGTATGGGTGTTGTCGGTGATAAAGGCCAAGGTAGTAGCAGTATTGCAGCCCCTGATATTGTGATGGCAACCTTTGGTAAAAGTATTGCCACGAGCGGCGCTTTTGTGGCTTGTGATGAATTACTGGCTGATTACTTAGTTAACTTTTCTCGGCATTATATTTATTCCACCGCGATATCTCCGGCCTTAGCTTGGGCAACAAAAAAGAGTATTGAAATTATTCAAACGGAACATTGGCGTCGAGAAAAAATTGTTGAATTAAGTCAATTACTCGCCTCAAAATTAAGCCATAAGGTTCAACTTATTAAAAATTCTTCATCAATTCACGCCATCGTTATTGGTGATGAAGTTGCCACACTTGATGTTTGTCAAAAACTTCGAGATAAGGGCATTTGGCTCAGTGCTATTCGTCCTCCGACGGTTCCAAAAAATAGCTCGAGGTTACGCGTAACTGTAACCTCGAGTCATGAAATTAAAGATATCAATTACTTAGCTAATTGTATTAACGAGGTTATAGCATAATGTCTGAAAAGACTAACCGTTTTAAAATAGCGAGATCTTTTGGCTCGGCCACGACTTCTTATGATGTTTCAGCACGTTTACAACGTTATTGTGGCCAGCATTTAATGCCATGGTTACCTAATAGCCATGATATAACCGTCTTAGATTTGGGCGCAGGTACAGGTTTTTTTACTGAGCTGCTATCAAGTCGTTACCGACAAGTGATTGGTTTAGATGTATCAAAAAAAATGCTGCACTTTGCCAAAGATAATCGCAATAAGGGTATTCATTGGCTTGAAGCAGACGCTTATAAAATACCATTACAAGATAACAGCATTGATTTTGTCTATTCAAACCTAATGATCCAATGGTGTGATCCGCTAGACCCAGTATTAAATGAAATAATACGGGTGTTAAAACCTGGTGGTTCATTTGCTTTTAGCACGTTAGTTGACGGGACTTTATTTGAATTAAAGTCTGCTTGGGCGGACGTTGACAATGATCAACACGTAATTGATTTTAAAATAGAAAGTGAAATTATAGCGTTATTTGATGGCGCAGATCGAAAGCTATTGCACGCTAAGCAGCAGGATATTGTTTTAGCGTATGAAAATGTTTTACACTTAGCCCATGAGTTGAAAAGCCTTGGCGCTAATCATCTGCCTAAAAAGCAGGGCAAAGGACTTGCGGGTAAAGATAAATGGCAAAAAATGACCCAAAACTATCAAGAATTTTTGCAACCCAGTGGGATATATCCTGCTACTTATAAAGTTTTATCTGGGCTAGTGGTTAAATTAAAAGATTAAGCCTTGTCTCTGATCTTTTTGTCTTATTAAGCCTAAGAACCTGATAAACAGCCAATCATAAAACAATGATTGAATTTTAAGAGTGACCTATTATGTTAAAGTTATTTGTTACCGCCACCGACACAGACGCAGGTAAAACCTACGCAGCCCAAGCACTTGTAAATGCCTTAGTGGCCCATAATAAAAAAGTGGCGGTCTATAAACCGATTTCCGCGGGTTGCGAGCGAGTTAATCATCAGTTAGTTAATAACGATGCTTTGTTATTGTTAAAACAGTCTAATTGCCAACAAGTGATTTCACAGGTTAATCCGATTGCTTTTGAACTACCTATTGCACCACATATAGCTGCAGCTCAGATGCAACAAGCCATTAGCTTAATAGATATTCAACGTGGCTATGAAAAAATTACCGCATTAGCTGCTGATGTTGTTATTTGTGAAGGCGCGGGTGGCTGGCGTTTACCGCTAGGGCAAGGGCAATATTTATCAGCGTTCGTACAAGCAAGTTGTCAAGATGTTGTACTTGTGGTGAATATGAAACTAGGCTGCTTAAACCATGCGGTATTAACTTATCAGTCAATTGTAGCTGATGGCCTAAACTGTGTGGGCTGGATAGCAAACTGTCCAGAAAGCATGCCTTATTTAGCGGAAAATATTAGTGAGTTGACTACACTACTACCCATACCTAAATTGGCAGAGTTACCTTTTGAATTAGATATAACTAAAGCAGCGCAGCGAATAGATATTAGGTTATTAACCTCACTGATTTAACGTCTGTCTGTTCATTTTTATAAGTAGTAAACATTGGTTAACCCAGTAAGAAAATTTAATTTTTTATTGATGTTTTTGATTGTAGATAATTTTTGATATTAACTCACATTATAACCACCAACACCACAAAGTGGTCGGTTCTTGTTATTCAAGAACCGACCAAGCAAGGCACAAAATTACAGGTATTATTAACGACGATTTTTTTTAACCTATACTTTAATGCTCGTAACTTAATTATTGAGTTATAACTTTAGATGATAAAAAAGGAAAATATTAGATGAAATACACAATACTTATAATAATATCCTTGTTGTCTGTTAATTTTGCGGTATTAGCAGAGTCAAGCGAAACCAAAATCAATCGGGCCATGGCCGCTGCACCGCCGTCTATAAGTCAACAAGCGACTATCCTTGATTCAGACGGACAAGTTTTACAAAAAGGTACTAACGATTGGACTTGTATGCCTGACACTATGCCAGGAGATAAAGCACCTATGTGTAATGATGCCCTTTGGATGGAGATGATGAGTGCGGTTGGTTCTAAAGCTGATTTTAAGGCGAAAGGAATTGGCATTTCATACATGTTAAAAGGTGATATTGGTTCGGGAGTGAGTAATGCGACGCCGTATCATCCTGATCATAAGAAGGCTCATGATTATACAGAAACTGGTCCCCACTTAATGATCATTGTTCCCAAAGAAATGCTAAAAGGAATAACTCGAGATCCTCAATCAGGAGGACCATTTGTTATGTGGGGAGATACTCCATATGCTCATATTATGGTGCCGATAAAATAACTTGGTATTTAAAGCAACTCCATTCTGCCTGCTTGAAATAAAGAATTAAGCAGTATTTGGCAAATAACTATTCTAATACCAATTTGATAGCTAGTAGGTAAGTCATACCATATCTTTGACTTTCCTACTTTCCTACTTTCCTACTTTCCTACCGTTACAAGGGTATTTGATTTTATCAATTTTTCCGCATGAATTCTTGCAGGTGCTTTCACTTTTGCCCTTTCTTTTAGTGTAGTTAAACCTGCATCGATTACGGATTTAAGCAATCAACCAAATAGTGATATTATTAATATTAAGTCTGTGTCGCATTTTCGGACACTAATTGAAATCATATATTAAACATAACGTTGTATGTTATTAAAATAGCATAAGATTAAGTGATATAAACTTGAAATGAAGAGGATAAAAAATGTTATCGATTAAAAATTTAACCTGTCTAATTCTTTGCTTTACCTTAGTGGCGTGCGCGTCCATGGGGACAGGTAGTAAAATGGAAAAGCAGCAAGAGATACTTACCATGAAAGATAATGTCTTAACCCAGCTTTTTGCTAATAAACCCGATACTCGCGCACAAATAAACGCGGCTCCAGGTTACGCGGTATTTTCTAATGCCAATGTGAATTTGATACTGATCGCAGCAGGTACAGGTTATGGCGTCGTAAAAGATATGAACACAAGTAAATATATTTATATGAATATGGCTGAAGGAGGCGTTGGCTTAGGACTTGGTGTGAAGGACTACCGTATCGTAATGGTTTTTCATACCAATGAAGCAATGAACAACTTTGTTAATAAAGGTTGGACCTTTGGTGGTAATGCAGATGCCGCCGCAAAAGCAGGCAATAAGGGTGCATCAGTTGAAGGTGAAATATATTATGGTGACGTTACCGTATACACTTTCACCGAAAATGGTTTAGCACTACAAGCTACGATTAAAGGAACTAAGTTCTGGAAGGATAGTGAGCTAAATTAAAATTATTTAGTGCATTCGCCTAGTATATTTTTTGCCCCTGTAACAAAAACGGTTACAGGGTCATTTTTTTGAATACAAAGGGACCTTTGAATATGATTTTGCTTTATCTGTTATAAGTACCGGCAGTTAAAAATTTCCTTTAAAATCAATCTGCAAAGTAAAAACTGTCCGTACGTGCTAATAAGCAGAAAATTTACCTTGGATTAAAATTTAGTCATCAATAAATTCATTTTGTCATCTTATTTTTTGCCCCACGTAGCTGTCAAACCTACTAGGCTGGCATGGTCTGATTGATTCAACTACCTTAGTTAAGCAATCATTTATAATACTCTAATTAATCATTAAAATTTATTTGGACTTTGATAACCTAGGATAACCCAGATAAGAATGCAGTCAGTGGCTGTCGTGCTAGATTATTGTTTAACTCAGCACATCCTGCTGTGTTTGGTAACGTGTTTCATGGTTTTGCCAACGAAGGCGTTCCTGCTTTAAACTATTAAATAAAATTTCAGCAATGACATTATTCCAACATCAAATTTTTTACTTATTGCTATCCATAAACCCATGAGATTTGAGCAATCAACAATGTTTGTGGTTAACATATTACTCCCTCAGCTAAGTTAACTATCTGTGTTTCTTTGTCTTGTAGTTGCTAAATAGTCACTGTTAACGCATCAAAAAAATTGCACTTTCATTCTATATCCCATGACCTATGCTTCAGTCGACAACCGTAACTATAAAGAAAACTTAAGGGTTAATAAGAGAACCTTCATATTCAGGAATTTCGCTCGTGTTGGCAATCAGGATGTAATTGCGTCATGGGTTTTACCGTTACTTAGCCCTCATAAATTGGCCAAGAACATATAGCATACAAAGCTAAAACACCCATGTTGATACCAATGGAAAGAATTTTGGCAGCAATCACAAGTGAGTGAATTATTTTTCTTACTAGGAGCGGTTGATTAATTATTGCTTAGACTGATTGCATTGGAAAGAAGTGAGCATAAGTTTTTGGCAACGCTATACTGAAATTTAAACTTGGTTATGGTTAACAACCAATAAAAAAATTAAATAAGTTAATGGTGATTCAGCTGTAAGAGAAGTAACGCAATATCAGTTAAAAGCAACACCACTTAAAACAATAAACGAACTTTGACGTAGAAATAGTAAATTATCACAAAGTTTCAGGACTTTGATTATCTATTAATAACTACTGCTATTAATAGATAACAATGTAAGGAAAGAAGGAAGTAGTAAAGCTTTAATATTGTTCACTATCATTAATTGAATAATAACCTTAAGCAGACTCTAAATTTGGTGTGAAAAAATTTAATACTACAACAATGAAAAAAGGACGAACTCATGAAAACAGTAATTAAAGCAATAGTTATAGCAAGTGTATTGGCTTCACCGGTATTTGCCTATGATAATCATAAAGCTGAAATGAAAGATGAAGGTATGATGATGGGCAGCATGATGGGAATGATGAATCATGAGCAAATGATGAAAATGCATCAACATATGCAAGAGATGCAATCATTGATGGAAAAGATTAAAAAAGAAACGGATCCAAATAAACATCTAGAATTGATGGAGCAACATATGGAAATGATGAAACAGCACATGGAGATGATGCCAAAAGACATGCATATGATGAACGGCAAAGGTGACATGATGGGAGACAAAGGCGGCATGGCACAAATGAACAAGAGTAAAGAAATGAGTATGGAAAAACGTATGGGCATGATGGAAAACCACATGAACATGATGCAAATGATGATGGAGCAAATGATGAATCATAATGCAGAGGAAGATAAATCACATGAATACGATGATAATGATGATGGAAAATAGTGCAGAGGAGACAGGATCTAGGTAAACATAAACGTTAGTATACCTTCCTTTATTCATAGGAACTTGCTGATTTAGTGGTATAAATATCATTCTATAGCTTTATTTTTCAAGTTCCTAGCTGTCTCAAACACCTGAAGTTAGCCGCTTCGAGTGCTAAGAAATATAACCAATGCAAAATAATTTATAATCAGAGTATAACCATTAAAATTTACTTGAGCCTACCAAGTGAACACATACAAAACGTATTCAAATGTATGCTTCATTGCTTAGAGCATTATAAAAATGAACATGACAGGTATTGGATTACCTATATAGATATGAAAATCTATTGGCAACAGTGATTCAAGGTTTTGTCGATAAGTCTAGTGCTGGTTTGTTAAGAATTTAGTGCTTAGAATCTTTAGAAAGACAATATATTACGACAAATAACCACTGTGGCGACCGACTTGTAGTGGCCAAATTAATTATGCCACTACAGTGAACATCTCTGCTAGCTTGAACTTAGTAAGCTTTATTTGAAGATCACATATATGACATAAATCACTTATATCTAGTTTATAATTTATAATTTATAAAAGATAATCTAAGTTATCTTCAGTGGTGATAATAGTTTTTTTACCTGCCTTAAATAAAAACCCATTAGCTGCAGTTGCTGAGCCTTTTGTATCAGATAAGCCCGATACTAACTTAATGGTATTTTGCTTAATATCTAACGCGGTTCCTTCGACAATCGCAACAATGGGTGTAGTCGTGTTTAGCACCATAAATTCGGCTAAACGTTGTGCACGAGTTTCGCCATTATGACCCGGAGGGTTATAGTCGGTATAATGTGGATTCAGCTGAAAATCAACAAGTTGCAGAGCATTGAAACTTTCAGGTTCAATAATAGGCATATCATTTGTCGTGCGAATAGAAAGTCCCGCAATATTTGAACCTGCACTCCAGCCTATGTAAGGCGTGCCTTGTGCTACTTTGCTTTGAATGGCTTTAATTAACTTGTTTTGATATAACTGATGCAATAAATTAAAAGTATTGCCACCACCAACCGCTATTGCTGGCGCGGCATTAATTGCGCTGACGGGGTCAGCATACTGATGAATACCGGTTACTTTAATGCCTAGCTCAGTTAATGCATTTTGCACCATTGCCGTGTAGTCATCGTAATTGACTGTCACACCGGCATAAGGAATAAATAATAATTCATTAACACCCGTAAGCTTTGCCTTTATTAAAGCTAATGCATGTTGTAAGTAGGTTGTATCACCAACACGAGAGCTACTTAGTAGTAGTAAGTTTGCATTTTCAATAGTCAATTTTTTAGCCTTTTCAATTCATTAAGTGGTATCATGTCACTTGATTTATAAGGAGAATTTTAACCATCATTGGTTTTTATACTCAATATAACTCAGCCAGAACAACGACCTCAAACGTTAGTTTGAAGTCGTTTAATTGTGTTTAGTATTAGCTAACTCTGTTAAACATGCCATGGCAATAAAACCAGAGCGTGTTTTGTAATTTGAAGATTTAGCCACCCGATCATCAATTTTTTTTATTAATAGTTCAGGTAAGGTTACATTGATTTTATGGCTTTTCCCCATGTAGGGGACAATGTCAAAATCAAGCATGGCCCAAATAGGTGAGGCGGCAGTAGATAACAACATATGCTCTTCAATAGTTTTTGCCTGTGGCACTTTTTCACCGTATTCAACCAATATGTTTAAGTGTGAAATCATGGCGACATTTAATAATAAAAAGCCCTCGTCAATGGTTGCTGCTTTTACCTGACAACCCGGTAAATCCACAACTGAAAGCAGGTAATTTTTATCATCGTTATTGCGTAAAACCAAGACTGGATATTTCATAGCTTTGTCCTTTATCTTATCTTTACCAAGCATAACCCCAACACCTCCATCTGTAAATACTCAGATAACCCTTAGGGTTACCATTAACAAGCGAGTAGTAACCCTGATAACTCCTGTTAATCGAAAAAAGACAACCCCAATAACTCTATAATTTTACGGTGTGATTATTCACTTACCTTAATATTGTTTATCAACTGAGATGATTTTTTTATCATGGGTTTTTTCATTATGTTTTTAATAAAATCTGATATTTAAAAAGAAGATTATTTATAGGGTTATTGGGTGCAAGAATGTAGTGAAATAATTTCAGCAATAATGATTGATTTTACTGCTGAGTTGGTAGTACCGGCCTTTTATGACATTTTATATTTACTGTTACTAGTGAGTTTTGGCTTTAATTAGCACAGGGTAATATCATTATAAGATGATAAAAACTGACTAATAAAACTGACTAATAAAACTGACTAATAAAGTTGACGATTAAAAGAGCTATAAATGAGTTGGTTGATGGCTTTTGAACCAGAAAGTTATCCGAAAAAATTTAGCGTTTAATCGCGGTAGATAGTGAGAAATTTAGTTTTATATTAAAAATAATCATATGATGAGATGAAAAACTGTTCCTTTTGTCAGGTGATTATGCCAATTACTGACCCAATGAACTCGTTTGCTAGGTGAGATTTTGACCCTGTTTTAATTATGCTGAGTGAGTAACTACCCATATTTTTTAGTCATAGTTTGTTAAAACTAAAAATGTTCCGAAGCGCGTCTTAAGTGTTTTTTAAAACCTAGCTCAAGTAATACATCTCGTGTGTCATGCACCATGGCGGGATTACCACATAAATAGAAAAACTCGCTAATTTTTAATGCTTAAAGTTGAGCAATTAAAGCTTAAAATTTATGTTTTTCGACATCATTAAGGTTTATTTCGTAGGCGTTCCTGCCAATACCGAAAAACTCTTCGTCAGTAAAGATAATAACCTCTTCATTAAGAAAGGTTATCGCTTCTTTTTGCGTCACAATACCTAAATCAATACGATACCTATCTCCAGAGAAAAAATCATCACCTTGCCAATTCTCAAACAGCCAAATGCGTTGTGAGTCGAGCAGTACCAGTTTTTTCTTACTCGGACTTAAAGCAGCTGACGTTATCCAACAGAGTTTTTCTGCAATAGTGCAGGTTTTAAATTGACTTATTTTTTCTGCATCATGATTAGCCGCGTAAGCGCCAATTTTATATAAGCTAGTTATACCGTTAAAAGGTACGGTACGGTTTTTGGTAAATAAATAAAGGTACTTTTTATAAAAAACGAAAGCTTCGACATCAAATACCATTTCATCGGCTTTAGGTGGAAAACTGGTATGTTCAGGATAATTAAATTTAATAATTTCTGCCTGCGTTGTTTCACCTTTTATATCGATGGGATTTTCAATTTTATATATCGTTAACCATTTACGCAGATTGTCATTATTACCAAAGTCGCCTAAAAAGAAATGACCAAAATCGTCTTGAGTCATATCCTCCCAGTCAATATTTTTAGCGTTAGTAATGGTGATTTCTCTATCAATACCACCTGTTTTATTTAGCTGGTATAACTTTGCCTGGTCGCCACCATCATTAATTGCCCACAGTTTATTGTGTTTATCAAACTCAATACCTGATATTTCGTTTAGTTGAGCATCAATGGTGGCATATTTGTTCTTATATAACTGATAGCTCGTGGTAGCTATGATTATGATAACGGCAATAGCACTTCCGGTAAAAAATCCGGCCAGTGTTTTTTTCATAAATGTAAAACCAATAAAATTTAGCAAGTTAATTAAGCCGAAGCATAGCAGGGAATAAAAAAAATTACTCGTCCATTTGTAGGCAAGGCTTTGAATTGGCAACTCAATATAGTGATGATGTCGATTAATGAAGTGTAATTTTTTATTAATCTAAGGTAAAAAACGGCTAAATTTCATAATAAGTAATATGCTTAAAGTATATCTAAGTTGATATTGTCTTGGAGTATAGATGAAAAAACCACCAATATTCTGCGCTATAGGCATAACCTTTATCTTATTAACTGGCTGCCAGTCAGGTAATACATTACAAAACTATTATCTTGGCGATAGCCAAGCTAGTGAATTTTTAGATGATAAATTTATCGGCTATAAAGATATTTTAATAGAAACTGATACTGAAATATTTGCCTTAAGTACCGAGATGAAAACCATGGCAAAAAGTATTAGTTTAGAGCGTGATGCCCGCAAAAAAGCGACCAAACTACTTCAGCATTTCTTTAGTCCTGAAGACATCAATTTAGCTTATGAGTCTGGTGCCAATGTTATTGCTGCCCAAGCATTTAAAAACCAAGCGGCTAATTGTTTATCATTAACCATTATGGCTTATGCGATAGCCCAAGAGGCGAAGCTAAGCGTTGCATTTCAACGTGTTGACGTGCCTGAATACTGGGTGCGTAATGGTCGTGTTAATATGCTTACTGGTCATATTAATCTCACTGTTTTGGATGAAAAATCTCCTGATAAAAGGGTACTTTTTCAGCGCACAAGTATTGAAATTGATTTCGACCCTTTTGTAAATAAACAGCCCTTTGAAAAACATAAAATAAATAAAAACACCGTGCTGGCAATGTTTTACAATAATAAAGCCGCTACTGCCATGGTTAATGGTGATTATGTTACGGCTTATGCTTATTTAAAAAAAGCCACCAAAGTCGATCCTCTTTTTTCTTCCGCGTGGGGTAACTTAGGTATTTTATATCGTTTTAATGGTTATCAGCAAAGTGCGATTGACACTTACCGATACGCGATAAGTTTAAACCATAATAATTTAACCACGATGGCTAATTTGAGTATGTTATTACATGCCAACGGGTTGTATGAAGAAGCGAAACATCTAGACAGCTATATTATGCGCAAGCGAGCAAATAATCCTTATTATTATGCGTTACTCGGTGATGAAAAGTTTTATCAAGGCGCTTATAAAGAGGCAATGAATCACTATAAAAAGGCGATAAAACTTAATAACAACATTCATGAATTTTATTTTGGTTTAGCAAAAGTTTACTATATGTTGGATGAGGTAGGAAAGGCGAAAAGCTACATCAAAAAAGCCATGGCAAAAAATCATCTCGCTCAACTCGATAAGCAATACTTAGTGAAGTTAACTATTTTAAATCAAAAAGAGTAAATCTTGATATTAAAATAATAACCTGTGCTTTACTTTACATATAACTTTGGCTTTATTGTTATCAAGGTATTTTTAGTTTGTGATTTACTAGGCTTATTTGGATTAGTTGATATTGAAATATAGTAGCCAGTTTACAGTATCTTGCTTACCACCTTTACGTTTGTTTTTTATCATGCAGGTAGCTGAATAAGCACCCTTGTTTTTATTATCGCCTTTGCTGTTATCTTTCTGAAAATCAGCTTTGTGGCTCAAAATATATAAATAAGTCGACTGGGCTACTCTGGCTAGTAAAAAACACGTTATAATGCCCCTCAACAAAAAATTAATTTAATGAGGTTAGCTCATCAATGGAAAAGCGATTTATAACAGCACAAGAGTTGCTTGAAGATTCATTTCGTGTTGCTGCGAAAGTTTTTGAAGACGGTTTCAGACCACAATTTATTGTTGGAATTTGGCGTGGTGGTGCACCTATTGGCATTGCAGTACAAGAATATTTTGACTTTAAAAAAGTAGAAACTGACCATATAGCGGTTCGCACGTCTTCTTATTACGGTATAAACCAACAAAGCAAAGAAATTAAAGTGCACGGTTTACATTATATTATTGAAAATGCCAATGCCGATGACGGGCTGTTAATTGTTGATGATGTTTTCGATTCTGGTCGAAGTATTGAAGCGTTAATAGCTCAAATGAAAAAGTTAACCCGCAATAATATGCCAAAAGATATCAGAATCGCATGCCCTTGGTATAAACCCACAAATTCCAAAGTGGATTTAGTGCCTGATTATTATGTTCATGAATCAACAGAATGGTTAGTTTTTCCACATGAATTATCAGGTTTAACACCTGACGAAATAGCCCATGGTAAAAAAGATTTGGTCAATATTTTAGACTTATTCGAATAGCCGTTATTTTATCAGTTAAAGCAACTAACATACGGCCTTAACCTGTGTTGGTTGTTATATCAAGGAAATAGGCAGAGTGAAATTTTCAGTCGTCTAGCGTAAAGACCAAAAGCTTAAGCTACTCGCTTGTAAAAAAATTATTATTACCTTATCTTACACAGTCTAAAATTAAAGCGAACTTAATCTGGTTGTGTCGAATGAATCTAAAAGCATTAATACTTTTGGGCTGTTTTTTTTCCTCTGTGAGTTTGGCTAAAACGCCGCTCGTACTATTATCTATCGATGGCTTTGCTCAAGGTTATATAGCACAATACCAACCTAAAACGTTAATGTCGCTCATGCAGCAGGGCACCAGTGCCAAAGCTTTGTTACCGGTTTATCCTAGTAAAACCTTTCCAAATCACTTAAGTATTATCACCGGTCGTTATCCAATAAATCATGGCATTGTGCATAATAGCTTTTATCATCGAGATATTGATAAAGACTATAAATTTGGTGATGGAAAAAACGATGCCCGCTGGTTAACTGCCAAGCCACTTTGGCATATCAATGAAATGCAGGGCAATAAATCGGCGGTTTATTTCTGGCCAGAATCTGAGACAGCCATAGATAATAAAACGGCTAGTTATTATTATCCTTATAAGCATTCCACCCCGAATAAAACAAGGCTTGAGCAAATACTGGCATGGTTACGCTTACCTGAATCCGAACGACCAAATTTTATCGCGGGTTATTTTGCCAGTGTTGATGATGCCGGTCATGAATTTGGTGAAAACTCTCCACAACTTATTGATGCTATAAGCAAACTTGATGCTTTACTTGGAGATTTTGTCCAACAAATTAATCAGGAATTTAAGGGTAAGGTTAATTTAGTGATTGTTTCAGATCATGGCATGACTAAAATTAATAAACACCATGTTATAAAATGGCAGGAAAATATTATCGAGGGTGTAAAAGCCATTAATGGCGCCACACAATTATATTTGTATAGCGATAACGAGATTAAATTACAGCAAAGTGTTCAGTTATTTAATCATGCCCAAGCCAATGCTCAAACCGAGAACAAACAAGCCCAATACCGTGTATATGAATACCTTAACTTTCCAGCCCATTGGCATTTAAACCGAAAAACAGCGGTAGTACCTAATGTTATTATTGAAGCCTTACCATCTTATGTTTTTAGTCAAGGTAAGGCGAATATCAAAGCAGAAACACATGGTTACGATCCAAAGTCATCTCAAGACCTTGAGGCTATTTTTATCGCAACGGGACCTGCATTTAGTAAAAACAAGCAAACTGCAGCGTTTGAGAACATACATGTATTACCTATTATTACTCGAGCATTAGGGCTAACAGATGTCGATAATATTGACGGTAGCTATCAAGTAGCTGAGCAAATAGTTAAGTAATCGGTTAAATAGCCTTACCAATGATGCAAGCACAGAACTTAGTTAAGCTAGTCAGTTTTACTTTGCTCAGCAAGCCCGGCTCAAGCTAAATAAAAAGGCACAAATGGCGATATTTAAATTTACCGTGGTAAAAGGGCATCAAGTGGCGTCAGGTCGTGCAAATGATCCTAGATTCCCTCGAGGCACTATCGGCGCACAGTTACCATTTTTTCAAGCGCTGGGGTTGGATCTTAACGGATACTATCTCGCAACAATAAATGCTCAATTTAACTGCCATGCCATTGTTATGAATTTTTATGATCACTATTTTAAGCAAGTAAAATGGCATGAAAATATGCCGGCAGAAAACTTCAAGTTTTGTCGATGTCATATTTTAGCCAACTCTACCTCTTATCCTGCGCTAATTTATCAACCGCAACTTGATACTAAAATAGAGCACTTACAGCCAATAAATCAACTTGAATTACTTGCGCCATTCATTGAACACCTTCATTACGGTGATGTAATTAGCTTAGACATTGCAAACGCTAAGGTTACTTTATTTGACGTTTAGCCATAGTCTATTTGCATGCACTTATTACATAGCCGATAAAAATTAAAACTTAGCTATTTTTTAAATAACTTTTCAATAAGATGGAAAATAAGCTATGTTTTATTAACCATCCGTCTTTAAAGAATCTGCCTATGCAAATAAGCTATATTGCTCGTCAAGCCATACTAGACAAAAATAATCAAACGCTTGGTTACGAACTTTTATTTAGAGATAGTCCAGAGAATAAATTCCCCGAAATAGATCAAGATATTGCCAGTTCTAAATTGATCATACAAAATCATTTTCAGAGTGACATTCAATCGGTTAGTTTAGGTAAGTTAGCCTTTATAAATTTTACTGAAAAGTGCCTGATCAATAACTATCCGCTGATGTTCAATAAAGACAGTATTGTCATTGAATTAGTGGGGCATAAGTCAGCCAATGATCGGCTGTTAACAATCGTCAAGTATTATCATGATCAAGGTTATAAAGTCGCTTTAACCGAATATGACCTAGATGAAAAGTGGGATGTGTTGTTTCCCTATCTCGCGATGATAAAAATCGATATAGAAAAAACTAACGCTAAACGTATACGTCCAGTTTTGGATAGAATCAAAGCTTTTGATATTAAGTTAATTGCTGAAAAGGTTGAAACCAATTATCAGTTACAATCGTTGGCGGAAATTGGCTTTAGTTATTACCAAGGATTTTTCTATCATGAGCCCGAAATTATTGCTGGGCAAACGTTAGTACCCATTAAATCGCAAATGCTACATTTGATCAGTGAAACCTTTAATAAGCCCCTAAACTTTAACCGTATAGCGGAAATAATTGGTCACGATGTTAATTTAACGGTTGGGTTACTTAAATTAGTTAACAATGTAGCAACCGGCACACGGGTAGAAATAACTTCGTTAAAACAAGCTGCAGCATACTTAGGTGAAGACAAGCTTAAAGAGTTCGTTACGATTCTTGCGTTATCAAAACTAACAACTAATAAATACAGTGAAGTTTCAAAACAATCTTTGATAACCGCTAAATTAATGGCGAAAATTGCCAATGAAAGTGTATTCATTGCCGTGAGCGACTTTGCCTTTATTACCGGTTTATTAAGTGCAATAGAGGTGATTTTGAGCATGCCAATGAATGAAGTTTTAAAAACCATGCCCTTAGCGAAACCGATTGAAGATGCGCTAGTAAATCACACTGGGTTACTAGGAAAACTGTTAGATTTAACCACAAACTACATTACCGGTAAGGGTGAAAATATTCAGCCATTAGCTGAGTTATATCGACTTGACCCAAACTTTATCCACAAAGAATTCGTTCATGCCAGTAACTGGTGTAAGTCTTTAGATTTATATTAGTGTTGGTACGGTATGATAAAAGAGCGCATTTATCATACGCTCTTTTGCTTTTACACTACTCTTTGGCTAGTTTATCTTGTGTACGTTCTAAAAAGTCGCTGGCATCATGTCGTTCATGTAACTGGCTTGATAGCTCTCCCCAGGTTTTATTGACCATAACACCACGTTTTACTGCAGGTCGCTGATTTATTTCTTCTGCCCAACGCATTAGATGTTTATAAGACGATAAATCTAGAAATTCTGCGGCATCATATAAACGATTTAAAGCAAGTGCACCATACCAAGGCCAAATAGCAATGTCGGCAATGGTATATTCATCACCACATAAGTAATGATTGTTTTTAAGATGCTTGTCGAGTACATCGAGTTGACGTTTTACTTCCATAGAAAATCTATCAATACAATATTCTATTTTATCAGGGGCGTAAG
Organism: Colwellia sp. MB3u-4; assembly: GCF_014077065.1. Taxonomy (NCBI): domain Bacteria; kingdom Pseudomonadati; phylum Pseudomonadota; class Gammaproteobacteria; order Alteromonadales; family Colwelliaceae; genus Colwellia; species Colwellia sp. MB3u-4. Next base: position 56,660 of record NZ_JACGVE010000066.1, read on the forward strand.
CATAAAAATGGCCAAAGCCACCGCCAAGATAAGGTGCGCTACCCATTTGCCAAAATAGCCAAGACATACATTCAGCACGTTTGTTGTCACTGGGTAAAAAGGCATCAAATTTTTCAGCTAAGTGAAATAAAATAGAACCAGATTCGAATAAGCGAATTGATTGCTCATCACTATTATCTAACAAGGCAGGTATTTTTGAGTTTGGATTAATTTCTACAAAGCCACTACCGAATTGATCTCCTTTGCTAATGTCAATTAGAAAGGCATCGTATTGTGCTTCCTTACCTAAGGCCAGTAACTCCTCAAACATAACGGTGACTTTAACGCCATTGGGCGTTGCAAGGGAATATAACTGAAAAGGGTGCTTACCTTGTTCTAATACTTTATCGTGTGTTGATCCAGAAATAGGGCGGTTAATGCTTGCCCAATTACCACCATTGCTAGTATTCCATTGCCACACTTTGGGTGGGATATATGAATTTTCTTCACTCATGCCTGCTCCAATATTTATAAATTATACGTTTGGTACGTTATGCTTAAAGTTAATAACATACTAGTTTTATTATCAAAATTTTATATAGATTGCGACCAGTGAAATAATAACCAGGCGTAATAGATTTTAGGGTGAAAATTTGATTAATTAAATGCGTTTCAATATATTCGCTATATAAACAAAACCCTAAAAAGCCTATATTAACGAGTAATATAATGTTCAATATTTTCTAATGGGTAAATTTAGCGTGCAGATAAAAATCATCAAAAATATTTTTTTGTTAAGCTTTAGTTATATTTTTTTAGTTGGCTGCACAAATATTGTTGAACATAAAACATCTGTATTTAAAGGTGAAAACCTCATTACGCCTTATTCTGGCTTTTTAGCTGGTTGGCATGTTTCGATTGAAAATAAAGAAAATTACCATACTAGAATGTGGCAACATCCCATTCATGGCTTTAAAGATGCTTACGTTATCAGTGTTACTGCACCAAAAAATAAAAAAATAGCTTACTTTCGCCAAGTTATAGACCAACCTGGTTATGACACCTGTGTAGAGTTTACAACACTAACACTAGAATCTTTGCCTAATGAGCTATATCCAAGCGAGATATGGCAGACAAACTGTAAGAAAAAAAATGGCAGTGAAGCCAAAATATTGCATCTGATGTTACTAGGAAAAGACAGTTTTTATCATGTCCAAAAAATTTGGCAAGACAGCTTTATCAGTAGTGAAATCGAGCAATGGCAAAATCGTTTTAAACAAATTTATCTTTGTGACAGCAGGGCAACTGTCACTGTTTGCCCTGATGTTTATTCTTTATAAGTTGTTTTGATATTTTAGATGAAGCAATTAATCAACTTTTCGGCGTTTGCCACTTTCAGCACGTTTTTTGTTTTCGGTTTGGACATAAACGGTATCCGTGGTTGCCATGCTTGCATGACCAAGATCTTCTGAAAGATCTTTTAGGGCACGACCTCTTTCAATTTCCATACTCGCACCTGTGTGCCTCAACCAGTGGGTAGAAGCTTCTTTAAGTTTTAGGGCTCTGTTTTCACCTTCAACTTGCTTCATGTTTTGATAAGCTAAGTCAAAAACTTCTTGCACAATACGCCTTAAATGACGAGAACTCATGCCTCCTTGCCCCCGAATTTTTTCAACTAAAACGGTATTTTCACCATTAGCAGGGAGTTGAGAAAGTCCGCGAGACAATCGATACCGGCTTAGAAAACTCATAAAGTCGGGTGGTACTGTGGTATCACGAAGCTTACGGCCTTTGCCAAACACTTTAAACCACCAGTTTTCATCTTCATCTTGCCAAAAATGCCCCATAATAGGTGACCAAAATTCACGGTCACTAAGCTCTGATACCCTTAGGAATAGGGTTTTTAATGCGGCAATAACGAATAAGTTTCGTTCATAAGACTGGTTTTCGTCTGCCATATCAGTGGCAGTATCTAGCAAATATTGCCACTGACTATTAGTTAAGCGTTTAACTTCTTTAACTTGTACGTCATTAATGAAATGTTTGCAGTCTTTTTTAGCAATTTGTGCAGGGTTGCCGTAGCAAAGTTCTTCAGCCATTAAATAGTTGTAGAAAACGATAATAGCGGTAAATGAAGAAGTTAATGTTTGTTGAGATGGACGATATTTCTTCTTATCAACATCTTTAATAATTTGACTTTTTGCGGCTTGAATTTTAAATGGTTGCCAATGCTCATTAATGACAAAATAGCCGTTAGTTAATTTGAAGCGTTCTTGGTTACTGGTACCAATCCAGGTTACGGGAGGTTTCCAACAAAAGTCAGCATATTGTAAGATGTCAGTTTTTCTTAATCTGTCTATGGGGGTTTTGTTTATAAAGAAACTCCAGAGCAGAAACTTTTCAATTTCATTGCGAAAACGATCGTAAGTATGGGCAGATTTATTTCGACCTGTGTAGGCTAAAAAATCTTTTCCCCAATGCCAATGTTCTAACCACCATACTTGAGGTCCAGATTCTGTCTCAGACACAGCAATAGACTTAGCGTCTAATGCTGTGTCCAATGCAATATCAGGTGTTAATAAAGTTTTAACGCTTGGATAATCTTCAAAGGTAAATTCACATAACTCAGGGTAAGTTGGAAATAATGGCTCGGGACAAGTTTTCAATGCAGACATTAGCTGGCTCAAAATAATCGATAAATACTGTGTGAAGCCACTATAAATGAACTACCCCACTATGTCCAATATTATAGAGTATCGGACATAGTAGGGTGTATGGAGGGCAGTGCTATTGCCCTGTAATCACCTGTTAATCCAAACACATTATTGGATCGTTCCAGTCAATGCTTGCAAACATCTTCAGCTATATTTAGTGGCCTGCTTTAACATTTTGTGTTTTAAGTAAAACGGGTTTACAAATATAACGCTGGATACAATTTGAATTAGCGTTTTTGTATTCCCAATAATAATTCCCACTATTTCTGTGTGTGCGCTACGTGCATGAAATGTTTTATTGTGAGACTTACCTCGTTACTTTTCACGTAGCGTCACGTTCAATTATGTAATTTGATTCAATTTAAAGCTATTTTTAATCTTTCAATGGTATGGCTCCATTTCGGTGTTATCGGTTTACAAACAGAGTTTTGATTACCAAATAAGCCTATTTCACTAAACGCTGTTTTGATTGATTTCGTGTTATGCCATTTTACCACTACCCAGTATTCAGCACTGTTTCATCTAAAGCTTCAAATGATAAGTCATATATTGCGTCAAAAACCTCTGTATTCGCACTCGCCCAAGCAATAGAAAATAACACCTTTTCATGCTTCTTGGTTACGTTAATTTGTTAGGTTCATTTTCGCATTATTGTACTTAAATTTTCATCACCTTTAGTTAGACCCATTTGTTCATCCATTTTTTATATTACAAAATACCGTAACTAACTATTGTTTAAACCTACTTTCTCGATGAAAAGCCAAGTAATCGTGGTGTTGTTCCTTCTTATCCATGATGAGACTAAAACCGTGAGTCATTTTCACAAGGAATGCCGTCTCTATCACCATCCATTTTTGTGTTTGGACAGTAATTAATAAAGTACACGGCTTCTGCGCGAGATGTCATTTGGCTGCAATGCTGCCTGCCGTCACACGAAAATTGTGAGTCATTATTAGAAAAAGCGCCTTCTAACAATGAATTATTTGGTCTTAAAATATTTGGAGTTTGCTGTGTGGGCTTGTTTGAAGGCGCTAACCCTAATCGTTGAAATGCAAAAGCAGCAATCCCTATGACCACAAGTATTAAGACAAGCTTACTTTTAGGCGCTGAGGTGTTTTTATGAATACGAGGTTTATGTCTTTGTATCGCTTTAGCGGCTACACCTTCAATACGACAGTTAATCGCTTTGGTTTTACCGTTATGTTTTTCTACTTCAAAGTAGATGAAATCACCTACTTTAGGCTTCCTGCTCATGTTTTTTTAATGAAGAGATATGAATAAACGTATCTTGAGTAAGGTCTCTCGATTGAATGAAGCCAAATCCTTTATCATCTTTCCAGCTTTTTAACTGTCCTTTGTGCATCACGGTTCCATTGCAGATGTTGCTTTAATCAGGTATTAATTTACTAATATAATGTCTCATTATAACATACACTTAGGTAGTTTATGTTGAACAAACTATATTTGGAATCATGCTTTTAAACATAAGGCATGCCAGGAAACATCATCTCTACTGAGTTTGTCACCTTAATGTTTATTAGATAATATCAGTGATAAACCATGCTGCTTTGCTTCAGCTATTGCTCTTTTTGCATTAAGTTAAAATGCTGTGCGACCGTCTTCAAAATTTCTATGGCACAACGTGATAACAAGGTAACCATTTTTATTTAATAGATTATTGATAGTTTTAAGGCTTTTGCTTTGTTCGTCTGGTGATAACTGCATCTAAATAGCACTTACAAGGATGATATCGAAAGTTTTCTCTATGATTGTTTTAAGATTTGGTAACGAGTCATCTAACCACTAAGTGCCCTTTCTAAGTTTCATTCACGACATAAGTATTTCGATGTTCAAAGCAGTATTACACAACAGGATGACTCATAGCGTCAAATATGTGTAATTTATCTTAGTATAAAGCGAGTGACATCTTATTTATGCTTATTAATAGCAATGTTAAAACCTAGAGTTTTGTTTTTATAATAACTATCATCCATTTACGCATCCATTTTAATATTTAAGCATTGGTTAGCGAAAAAATTACTTTTTGTACGTGATGTCATTTCACTACAGTATCACTCTTTTACAAGGGGTATATCGATGAGATTTTACTTAAATAACTCATTTCACATGGCTTATAGCTCTTGACAATAGTATGGATATTATAAAAAAGTGCATTTTTAAACCTAAGCCGAAAGGTATGGTAAAAGAGTAGGTGCTCGCTGAACCACCGCACTTAACCAAAAAAGTCATGGCTAACTAACCAGCGTTATATTTTTTCGTTGTTCAGTGATAGTTCGCGTGAACTGCTGTTGCAACAAACTCAGTAGAGATGCGTGTTGAACTCCCCCCTTTCTTTCGGCTTAGGTTTAAATTCGAGTTACCTTGATTACATTTACTGATTTAAAACTATAAAATGCGTGTTGTGTGTTGATTCTATTTGTTTTTATGGCTAGTTGGCCACGGTACTTGTGCAGCGTTACGTTTAAAATATATTATTTTGTACTAACCCTTATAGTCACAATGAGTTATATGCTCATTATAATCCTTGCTCTTTAATAACCAGAGTAAGTTGTGAAGTACTCATGAGTTATTCCTCATGATATAAGTAAACCGGCACTGATCTCAGAATAGGTTTTTCTCCAATCACTACTTTAAACGAGCTACGGGTATTTTTATTTTCTTTAATTTTATAGCGAACCTCAACATCTACATCTTTCACATCACCCTCACACAATAAATAAATAGGAGATGAAATTTTTTGTGTCAAAATACTTTTTTCTGATTCACTGCCATCTTTATGCTTTATTATTACCGGCTCTTTTAGTTTAAAGTTTCCGTCCATCGAGCTGTAATGTTTGTCGTAATATAAGGCGAAGGTTTTAAGATGTTTATATTTTTCCAAAGTCTCTCGGTCATATTTAGCTTGCTCTGAGGTGAATTGAGATAACAAGGCTTTAACATCTTCATATGTTTTGCGATAGTTTGGCCGTTGCCAAGTGCCACTGTATGAAATACGGCTATATTGCTGTTTATGCACATTTAAACGACGTTTAACTTGTTTAATATTGGCTCTAGGTCTGCCAATAGCGCGCAATAATTCTTTATTCATCGGTGTCCAATTGCCGTCAACTTTTGTTCTAGCGTCAACAGTTGAAGCTAGTAACTCACCAATAAGATGTTTTGTCTCATTAATATCAATAATGGTTTCTTCACATTCTGTTGGCAATGCAATAACCGCATGAAAAGTTTCCGTACTACCTGGTAACGCAAAAGAACTGGGTGCATCGTTATACTCTAAAGCGAGCACTTTTTGTAAGGCGGTCACTATTTTATATTGCTCTGAAAACCCCTGCTCTTTTTCGTTGAACCTTTGTTCTTCTATAAATAATAGTCGGCCATTAAATTTGCAGTAATTTACAAAGGTTTTTTGTGCTAAGTCTAAAGTAGCAAAATAGCTTTTAAGGGTTTGACCTATTTCATCATAACGTTGTTCAAAGCTGATTTTTTGTTTTGTCATGGTAACTTGAGATTAGCTAAGGAGGGTTAAAATGATTCTACCAAGATAAACTGTATAAATAAACAGTGTACGGTTAAAAGTTAACACTGGCTAAGATAATAAATTAATATGACGTCTGCAGAGGCAAAAAATAGTCTAACTAGTCTTAAAAATTATACTGCAATAGCTAAGAATAAAAACTCGCTCTTGATTAGAAAAGCATACAACCGCCAGTCAACTAATCTGACTCACAAGTTAAAATTAATTCCGCTGATAATTCATAAAAACATCAAAATGTTAAGTGGCTTATTGTTTTGTGCACAGCTGACACTCACTTTAAAACAGGTTAGTTATATACCAAAGCTGCTGAATGGCAGGTGTCTAGGTAGATATAACTGTCGAGTATAAACTTAGCATCTGTGTTCGTAGTTCATAGCTCAGTATTATTTACCGTAACAAATACTGAGCTATGCAATGTCACCTGCACTATTTTTTCAACCATAATTCAATATCTTGACGATGGGGAATAGAGCCACTGTGCACGTTTATTTCATCAATAATTATGGCCGGTGTACTCATTACGCCATAGGCCATAATTATTTCGGGATCAGTCACTTTATTTATTTGGATATCAATATTAAGTTCACTGGCTATTTTTGAAATTATTTCTACTGTTTTTATACACTTAGCACAACCCGTACCTAGTACTTTTATTTCTTTCATTAGCGTTTCCTATTTAATGTAAAACTAAAATAAAGCGTTAAAATTCAAGGCTTAAATAAATGGTGTTAGAAAATTAAAAATCCAACCAATTAATGTAAATGCGATAAGTAATAGCATAAAAAGCACCGCCAATAAGCGCCACTGCATCACTTGCTTTAATAAAATAAACTCGGGAAAACTTGCAGCAACAGTGCTCATACAAAAGGCGAGTGTTGTACCAATAGGCAACCCTTGCTTAATTAAACCTTCCATAACAGGAATAACGCCAGTGGCATTAGAATATAATGGTATGCCAAGTAATACCGCAGCGGGAACCGACCACCACTGACCATCACCTAAATGTGCTTGAATCCAACCGTCAGGCACAAAACCATGTAAAGCAGACCCTAAGCCCACACCTATGATGACCCATTTCCATACCCGAGAAAATATTTCTAACATTTCTTGTTTAGCAAAAGTATGTCTTTCTTTAAAGGATAAAGCTGCTGGTCGTTTGGCTTTCTCTGTAGAAGCGTTTTTGCCTTGTGCTAAAGCTTTTGCAGCAAAAGATTGCAACCAACGTTCCGCTTTGATGGCATCAAGAAAAACGCCGCCTAAAATACCTACCGACATACCCACAACAACGTAAAGCACCGTAAACTTCCAGCCTAATAAACTCAGTAACAATAATACGGCTACTTCATTAATCAGCGGTGATGTAATGAGGAATGACATGGTTATGCCCACAGGAATACCCGCAGAAGTAAAACCTAAAAATACGGGAATGCTTGAACAAGAGCAAAAGGGTGTTATTGCGCCAAAACTTGAGCCTAATAAATAACCGACACCTTTATGTTTACCGGCTAAGTAATCACGAACACGCTCTACATTCATTGACGCTCTTAACAAGGCAATAGCGTAAATCATCACAAGCAACAAAAAAAATATCTTAGTGGTATCTTCAATGAAGAAATGTAATGCGTCGCCTAATTTTGTTGCTTTTGACAGACCGAATATATCAACAACTAACCACGAGGCTAGATCTGTAAATACTTGAAACATAAACGTTCCCTATTGGTTTACCTATAACTAAAAACTAAAACAGGTAGTAAAGTTTATTCTATAAAGATAGATATAAAGTGCTAAAACTAAAACATCTGGTAGCAATAAATTTATAAAGCACAAAAAAGTTAATGCCCTGCTAAGAAAAAATGATGAAATAATAACTTAGGGCCTTTAAACAAATGATGGCCTCAAAAAATCGCCATTAACAATAGAGCCATGACAAAGCAAAATCGACCACAATATTTTTTAAATATACTCTTTCTACTTCATGTAGTTACCTTGATAAAAACAAGATAACAAGTTAACTTAATGTCGATATTTCTTCTTGCAGTTTAAAACGTACAAGTTCTGCTAAAGTTCTTACCTCAAGCTTTTTCATGACTTGTGAGCGGTGTACTTCAACTGTCCTTTCACTTATTCCAAGGTCATGAGCAATAACTTTGTTCATTTCACCTTTTGCCACACGCTCAAAAATTTGCCGTTCGCGTTCAGAAAGTAAGGCCAGTTTGCTTAGTGTAATGCTACGATCATGTTGTTGCTTACTCCTACTAGCATCAATCAAAAGGGCTTGATTAATTCTGTCGAGTAGGTCTTGCTCTCTGAAGGGTTTGCGGATAAAGTCGAGCGCGCCTTGGCGCATAGCCTCAACCGCCATAGGAATATCGCCATGACCGGTAATAAAAATGATGGGTAGCGAAGCGCCACAATTGTTCAATTGTTTTTGTAAGTCTAAACCGGTCATACGCGGCATGCGAATATCTAGAATAAGACAACCGCGCATTGTTTTGTCGTAGTCATCTAAAAAATCAGCCGCATTACTGTATGATTTAACTAATTGCCCTGTAGTTTCTAACAACAGACTTAAGCCTTCTCGAATCCCTTCATCGTCGTCAACAACATACACTATTTGTGCTATTTGCATATTAGCTGTCTCGCTTAGTGGTAGGCAAAGTGAAATAAAAGGTCGCACCACCATTTTTATTATTAAAAAATTTAATCAATCCGTTATGTGCCTCTATAATCGCTCGGCTGATCACTAACCCCATGCCTATGCCCGTTTCTTTGGTGGTTGAAAAGGCTTTAAATAAACTGTTTCCAGCTTGCTCTGATATGCCATCGCCGCTGTCAACAACCCCAATTTCTAATTCATTACGGTTATTCATCTTAGCTTTTAAGAAAATTTCATTACCATTACTACAATTAACTGCACTCATGGCCTGCATGCCATTGCGCAGCAAGTTTAATATAACTTGTTGAATTTGCAATACATCGATCTTAACCATAGGCAGTTTTCTTGCAATAACTAGCTCTATTTTAATATCATAAAAGCGAGCTTCAGCTTGGGCAAGTTGAGCAACCTCAGTGATTAAATCATAGCAGCCTACCAATTTTTTCACCCGATTATGTGGCTTAGCCATCGACTGTATACGCTCAATAATTACACCAGCACGCTGCGCATGTTGACTTAATTTGTCAAACACCTCGGGTACACGTTCGTATTGACCACAAGCTAGCAAGCGTTTTCCTGCTTGCGCAAATAAAGAGATTGCCGCAAGTGGCTGATTAATTTCGTGAGCAATGCCAGACGCCATTTCTCCCAGCGCATTTAAGCGAGCCACATGCGCCAATTTTTCTGTCTGCAAACGAGCGCTATCTTCAGCAATGCGTTGTTGATAAATGTCACTCGAAACCCCCTCAATACGCAGATCATTTGCATCCATAATAAAGCGATAAGTCGTTCCCGGTAATTGTTGAAACAAGCTGGTTAAATACTTGGCTTTGTTTTTTAATTGCTGAGTTCTAATTCTATTCATCAATGCTTGATAGACCAACAGCCCAGACAATACACTCAGTAATAAGCTAACCGTTAAATGACTATTGAATTGACTACCTTGGGCAAAGTTTAACGTAAAAAGAGAATACCCTTCCCCGCTGCCATTCAGCCAAGTGGCATATTGAATGGCCATTACACCCAGCCCAGTTAATAAAGCCAGCCACAAAGCAACCGTCTGCGATAAATTTTGCAGAAAAACAGATGCTTGTATAAGGCGTGGCTCAGTCTTCATAAGGCTCTGAATGAACTTGAAAATGAAATCAGTATATTGAATTTTAAACCCTAAGCCAATTGTGGTTATCCACATAAGCGTGTGGCAATCACCAATTGTTAAGGGAAGTTATTCGCTGATAAATTATGGGTACTTATTAAATTATTGAGCATGTTTGAGTAAACGGCTTAGTGCATGTTCTACAAACACCATTAATTCAATTGGGCTAAACAAGCCAACATAAGCTAATACAAGCTAATAAAAGGCCATTTGCCTCAATAAGCAGCAGTAATTGCCGGTGACTACATATTTAAGGAATGTAAGATGAAAAAAGAAAATTCGCAATATGATGCTATGGATAAAACGCTACATGCCGCTATGTCTAAATTGACATCAGGGTTATCACCAAGCGCACTAATGGCCGCCTATGCTGATTGGGCTGTGCACTTAGCTTTATCACCAGGTAAACAAGCTCACCTTATGGAAAAAGCGACTAGAAAGTCTACTCGACTCGCAGGCTATCTTAGCGAGTGCACAACACAGAAAGGTCAAAATCAGCCTTGCATAGAACCTTTACCCTTCGATAAACGCTTTAGCGACCCAACTTGGAAAAAGTGGCCATTTAATCTTTTATCCCAGTCGTTTTTACTCAACCAGCAGTGGTGGTCAAATGCAACAACCGATGTGAACGGTGTCACTCAACAGCATGAGAATGTGGTTGAGTTTGCCACTCGGCAAATGTTGGATATATTTTCACCCTCAAATTACTTGCTGACCAACCCGCAATTACTGGAACAAACTAAACAAGAAGGTGGTCAAAATTTAGTCCGGGGTATGCAAAACCTGATGGACGACATGCAACGCAATATGGGTAATAAAAAACCTGTGGGTACGGAGGGATATGCGGTTGGCAAAAATCTTGCTGTTACGCCTGGAAAGGTGGTTTATCGCAACCACTTAATTGAATTAATTCAATATGAACCTGTAACAGAGCAGGTTCGTCCAGAGCCTATTCTAATCGTGCCGGCATGGATTATGAAATACTACATTCTTGATTTATCAGCTCAAAACTCGCTAGTTAAATACTTAACCGAGCAAGGGTTTACCGTGTTTATGGTCTCATGGAAAAACCCAGACCAAGACGACCGTGATTTAGGCATGGCTGATTACCGCAAGTATGGCGTTATGGATGCCATCGACACCATAGGTAAAATTACCGGTAAAGCGAAAATCCATGGTATTGGTTATTGCTTAGGCGGTACATTACTCTCAATAGCCGCGGCTGCTATGTCTAGAGACGGTGACGATAGAATTCAATCACTTTCATTATTAGCCACTCAAGTCGATTTTTCAGAAGCCGGTGAATTAATGTTATTTATTAATGAAAGCCAGGTTAGCTTTTTAGAAGACATGATGTGGGAACAAGGCTATTTAGACGCGAAGCAAATGTCGGGCGCTTTTCAATTACTGCGCTCAAATGACTTGATTTGGTCGCGCATGGTACATGATTATTTAATGGGTAACCGCACGCCGGTTAACGACTTAATGGCATGGAATTCCGACACCACTCGTATGCCGTATAAAATGCATTCACATTACTTACGTAAGCTATTTTTAGATAATGACCTGACTGAAGGTCGCTATCTTGTAGACGATAAACCCATTTCTATTTCTGATATCCGCGCTCCTGCATTTGTTGTTGGCACGCAAAAAGACCATGTGGCCCCTTGGCAGTCAGTTTATAAATTTCATTTATTGAGTGATACTGACGTTACCTTTTTGTTAACCAGCGGTGGTCATAATGCCGGCATAGTGAGCGAACCTGGGCATCCACGCAGAAGTTACCAAATAGCCACCACTAAAAAAGAGGCTAAATATACTGACCCAAACAGCTGGGAAGCTAAGCAAGCACATCATGAAGGATCATGGTGGCCAGAGTTAACAAAGTGGCTGCATAACCATTCCAGTAAATTAACTGCCCCGCCTACCATGGGCGCGCCCAACAAAAAACTTAGTGTACTTTGTGATGCCCCTGGCACTTATATATTTCAAAACTAAAAGCTTGAGGAAAAGCAAGATGAAGATACTCGAAGGAAAACGAGGGTTAGTGGTAGGTATTGCCAATGAGCAATCTATCGCAGCGGGCTGTGCTAAGGCATTTTCACTAGCCGGTGCAAAACTTGCTATCACCTATATTAATGAAAAAAGTAAGGCCTATGTTGAACCCGTGGCAACTGAGGTTAACGCCGAAATATTGTTACCACTGGATGTACAAGATGACAGTCAACTTGATGCTGTTTTTCAGCGTATCGCTACAACGTGGGGCGAGTTAGATTTTATTTTACACTCAATTGCCTATTGTCCAAAAGACGACTTACATGGACGGGTCACTGATTGTTCTCGAATAGGCTTTTCTCAAGCAATGGATATTTCTTGCCATTCGTTTATCCGTATGGCCCGTAAAGCAGAACCTTTAATGAAAAATGGCGGCTGCCTACTCACGGTTAGTTACTATGGCGCAGAAAAAGTGGTCGAACATTATAATATTATGGGACCAGTAAAAGCAGCGTTGGAATCGTCGGTACGTTATTTAGCCGCCGAACTTGGTCCAGCAGGTATTCGAGTTAATGCGCTTTCTCCGGGCCCATTACAAACACGCGCAGCCTCTGGCATCGCTTTTTTTGATGAGCTGATCAATGACGCAAGAGCGCGAGCACCTAAGCGCCAACTAGTCACTATCGAAGACGTAGGCAACATAGCCACCGGGCTTGTCAGTGACGCGGCTAAAAGTGTTACCGGCAATATTACCTTTGTTGATGCCGGTTATCACGTGTTGGCTTAAACGAGGAAATGTCATGGAATATATTGAAAACAAGACCTTTGATGAAATAGCTGTCGGCGACATAGCAGAACTGACTCGGGTACTTAAACCGCAAGATATTGAATTGTTTGCCGTCATGTCAGGCGATGTTAACCCTGCCCATGTTGACCTAGAATATGCAAAAGCGGATATTTTTCATAAAGTAATCGCCCATGGTATGTGGGGTGGTGCGCTTATATCAGCCCTATTGGGGACACAATTACCGGGTCCAGGCACCATTTATTTAAATCAATCTTTGAGTTTTAGGCGTCCGGTTAGTATTGGTGACAAGGTATTAGTACGGGTGACAGTGATAGAAAAAATTGCGGACAAAAAACAGGTATTGCTTAAATGTGAATGCCTAAATCAGGACGGCGAATGCGTTATCATAGGCGAAGCTAGGGTTATAGCGCCGAGCGAGAAAGTACGCCGACCCAGAGTGATATTACCTGAGGTGCATTTACATGAGCACGGGGCGCATTATCAGAAATTACTTGAATCAACCAAAGACATTGCCCCCATTAGAGTGGCAGTGGTGCACCCTTGCGATGAAATATCCTTGCTTGGAGCCATTGAGGCAAAACGCCAAGGGGTTATTGAGCCCATTTTGATCGGCCCTAAAGATAAAATTATTGCGGTGGCCAGCCAAGCCGGTTGCAGCTTGGCTGGCATAAAATTGATTGATGCACCACACAGTCATGGTGCAGCGGAAATTGCCGTTGAAGAAGTGCGAAAAAATAATGTTGACGCCATCATGAAAGGTAAATTGCATACTGATGAATTAATGCAAGCTATATTACATAAAAGCAAGGGGTTACGTACTGAACGCAGAATGAGTCATATATTTGCATTAGACGTGCCCACTTACCATAAACCACTATTTATTACCGATGCCGCCATCAATATCGCTCCCGATCTAAACGCCAAGCGTGACATTGTACAAAACGCTATCGATTTACTGCATACTTTAGGCATAACCCTTCCTAAAGTAGCGATTTTATCTGCGGTTGAAACGGTTAATTCAAAAATACTTTCAACCCTAGACGCCGCTGGATTATGCAAAATGGCTGACCGCAAGCAAATAACGGGCGGTATAATCGATGGACCCTTGGCATTTGACAACGCTATTTCAAAATCTGCTGCGGCGGCTAAAGAGCTAGTATCAGAGGTTGCCGGTGACGCCGACATTTTAGTCGCACCCGACTTAGAAGCCGGCAACATGATCGCTAAACAGCTGATATATTTAGCGGGTGCAGAATCTGCCGGTATTGTACTTGGCGCTACAGTACCCATAATTTTAACCAGTCGGGCCGACGGAACACTTTCACGACTTGCCTCTTGTGTGTTAGCTCAGCGCTACGTCGATTATACTAAGAAGACTATTTTATGAACGATGCGGTACTGGTTATTAACGCAGGATCGTCGAGCATCAAGTTTGCGCTTTATAGCTTTGCCACCCCTAGTTCGCAGGCATTACTCAGTGGTAAAGTCGTCAATATTGGTCAAAGTCCGACACTTTATGCCATAGACGCTAAAGGCAATGATTTAACCAACAACGACCTTGCTGCATTTAATGATCAAACGACACATGAAGCGCTAATAAAGTGGCTGATTGAGTGGCTTAATCACCATAACCAAGGTTATAAAATTAAAGCTGTTGGTCATCGTGTAGTACATGGCGGTCGCGACTTTTTAACGCCAACAATACTTACAGTTAGCGTAGTTAAACACTTAAAGACACTGATCCCACTGGCGCCACTGCATCAAGGGCATAACCTTGCCGCTATTGAAGCCTTTTTTAACTGGGCTCCTGAATTACCCCAAGTCGCTTGTTTTGATACCAGTTTTCATTCCACACAACCCGCGCTTGCACAACTGTTTGCTCTACCGCGCGAATATAGCGATAAAGGCATTATTCGTTATGGATTTCATGGTCTTTCTTATCAGTATATTGCCAGCTGTTTGCCACAATATTTGGGCACACTTGCCAATGGACGCGTTATTGTCGCTCATCTAGGCAACGGCGCGAGTATGTGCGCCTTAAAGCAAAGACAAAGCGTAGCAACAACTATGGGCTTTACAGCGCTTGATGGTTTAATGATGGGCCAACGTTGCGGCAGCCTTGATGCCGGTGTTGTTATCCACCTTTTACGCCATTATAAAATGAGTGTAGAAGAGGTAGAACATATGCTCTATAAAGAGTCTGGGCTACTGGGGGTTTCGGGTATTAGCAGCAACATGCAAATACTAGAACAAAGTAACGACCCACAGGCAAAACAAGCCATTGACTTGTTTTGTTATCGCGCTGCTCGCGAACTTGCTGCTCTGGTTAGCACCTTATGTGGCATTGATGCCATTGTTTTTACTGCCGGTATTGGCGAAAATTCCGCGGCCATACGCGGACAAATTTGTCAGCACTTAACTTGGCTTGGGGTTAGTTTAAATGCAAGTAAAAACCGTCAGCATAAAAGCGTTATTAGCCAAGATGACTCAAGCGTTAAGGTGCTGGTAATACCCACAAACGAAGAGATTATTATCGCCCAAGCGACCCAAGAATTACTTATGGGTCGCTAAACGCCTTACTTCAGCAGCAATGAATACAGGATCAATGTCGCGTCTTCTGGATGAACTTTAGCGGACATACCCAGATGTTCAGCTAATTTTTTTATACGATAATTACTGCTGAGTTCAATTGAAAAAAGACGTTTTATATTATTGGCCTTTGCATGCTCAAATAACGAATGCAGTAACACAGTCGCAACCTCCTCATAGGGATAATCATCTGCAACGGTTATTGCCATTTCACTTTCGCCCGGCACTTTGTCAGCCGCGTAGCGACACATTCCAATTTCTTTTTCGCCTTCTCCAGTTTTAATCGTCGCGATATAAGCCATGGTATCTACATAGTCAATATTACTCAGCACGTTCAACATGGAAGGCGATAATTCTTTTAAACCTTCAAAAAATCGTTCATATTTTGTTTGCATTGATAGCTTTTTTACAAAGGCTGCTTCTAAGTGCTTGTCTTCAGGAGTGATGGGCCGGATGGTGATCTCAAGATCGCCAATAGTCACGTTTTTATGATCGCTGGTCAGTTTTTCAGTCATGCTAAATCCTCTTGATGCAAACTTAATTGTTTATGGTGATTGTAAGTAATGATAGAAGAATTTTGTGACTTAACCATTGGGGATTCCCTCTAAAGCACTGTGGTTTGTACTTATACCAAGGGGGAATACCTATACTGATGATTTTTATTATTTTTTTTCTTATGTTATGTGGGCATTATTTCTTATTTAAGACAATGTTCTTGCATCTACAGTGATCACCTAGGTACCTAGTGAGATAAGGTGAAAAGTCACTAAGGGGAAGCCACATTCAAATGTCGGACATCCCTAATATTGGTAAAACAAATACCAAGGTACAGTTTGTTCGATCGCAACACTTAAAGCGTGCATTACAAGCCAAATGTTGCAGATCAAAAAATCCCCCAATATATGCTAGTTGCCACCGATTCAATATAACAAGCATAAACACGACCTTTTATGGAAATAAATGATGAAAAAACCTGTCATTAGGTTAATGGCGTTTAGCCTTATTGTTATTGTGATCGCAGCTTTTTCTTGGCAATGGTGGCAAAGCCAACAAACATTATTGCCTGCAGATATTGCAACAGGTAACGGCAGAATAGAAGCCGACCAGATTGATATTACGACTAAGTACGCCGGCCGCGTTAAACATATTTTAGTTCAGGAGGGTGACCTGGTTACCCTTGATCAAGTGCTAGCTAACATGGATACCACAGAACTTGATGCACAATTAGCACAAACACAAGCACAAGTTCTGCAAACACAGGCTGCTGTAGTCGAAAGTTCCGCATTAATAGCGCAACGAGAAAGTGAATTAACCTTGGCAGAGCTTGAATTCAAGCGCGTTGCTGCGTTAGTTAAAACCGGCGCAATATCACAAAGTTTGGCTGACCAAAAGCAAACCATTAAAGCTACTGCCATTGCGGTTTATAATGCAGCTAAAGCCCATGTAAACACACTTGAACAATCAGTATTGGTTGCTCAAGCCGAAGTCAAACGTGTGCAAACACAAATTGACGAAGCCGTGCTTAAATCTCCTGCAATGGGACGAGTACTCTATCGATTAGCGCAACCCAACGAAGTATTAGGCAGCGGCGGGAAAGTATTAACCATTATTAACCTTGGCGATATATATATGGAGGTTTTTCTCCCCTCTGCACAAGCCTATTTAACCCCCATAGGCGCTCAAGCTAGGGTGAAACTAGACATACTCGATATCGCTATTCCAGCACAAGTGAGCTTTGTTTCTCCTGAATCACAATTCACCCCCAAACAAGTTGAAACACAAAGCGAGCGCGATAAATTAATGTTTCGAGTCAAATTACGCATACCTCAAGCTTTGGTATTAAACCATATTGAGCAAGTTAAAACGGGCGTGCGCGGGGTTGCGTATATTCGCTTGTCAGCAACCAAAGGGAAACAAGCCTCTGCTTGGCCGGTATTTTTACAAAAATTACCTGATGATATTAATCCTGCCGAACAAAGTAGTCAGTAGAGGACACCTTAAGTGAGTAAAACAATGCAAACGGTAACGCGTATCCAAAAAGTTACTCATCATTATCATAATACGCTAGCGCTTGACGATATTACGTTAACTATTTCTGCTGGCATGATGGTCGGATTACTAGGCCCTGATGGTGTGGGTAAGTCAACGCTGATGGGCTTAATTTCTGGCGCACGAAAACTGCAACAAGGTCAATTAACCGTCTTAGATGGCGATATGGCCTTAGCGAAACATCGAGAATTAATTGGTCCTCGCATTGCTTATATGCCACAAGGTCTGGGTAAAAACTTATATGCAGAACTGAGTGTAGAAGAGAATTTAGACTTCTTTGCAAAATTATTTAACCAGCCTGCTCATGAGCGCAAGGCGCGAATTGACAAGTTAACAAAAGCCACCGAATTACACGCTTTTTTATCACGTCCGGTTAAAAAACTCTCAGGTGGCATGAAACAAAAGCTTGGCCTGTGTTGCGCGCTTATTCATGATCCTGACTTACTGATATTAGATGAACCAACTACGGGTGTCGACCCCCTTTCAAGACGACAATTTTGGCAACTTATTGCGTCTATCAGGGCACAACGCCCGACCATGAGTATATTAGTCTCTACCGCCTATATGGATGAAGCTGAAGGTTTTGACTATTTAATTGCCATGGATGCCGGACGTGTTCTTGATACCGGTACGCCACAGGAAATAAAAGCTAAAACCCATACTAAGGATCTAGAAAGCGCATTTGTGCGTTTATTACCGCAAAAAAAACGGGCTAACCATAGTAAATTGATCATCCCACCCTTTAAAAAAAGTAACGCGTCACCTGCAATTATAGCTAAAAATTTAACCCGACGTTTTGGCGATTTTACCGCAGTAAATGATGTCAGTTTTGAAATACAAGCAGGAGAAATTTTTGGTTTTTTAGGCTCAAATGGTTGCGGTAAAACCACAACCATGAAAATGCTCACAGGCTTGCTGTCGGTTAGCAGTGGTGAGGCCTACTTATTTGGTAAAGCGGTCAATGCAAACGATATACAAACACGTCAACGCGTTGGCTTTATGTCACAGGCTTTTTCATTGTATGGCGAATTAACCGTAGCGCAAAATCTGACCTTACATGCGCGTTTGTTTCACCTCGCCCCAGCTCAAGCAGCACAGAGAATTAACACACTCACTAAACGCTTTGGTTTGCATACCTACATGGATGAAGCTGCCGCGTCTTTACCTCTGGGTATGCGCCAACGTCTGTCGCTTGCAGTAGCGGTTATTCATCAACCAGAAATGCTCATTTTAGATGAACCTACGTCAGGTGTTGACCCCGTTGCCCGAGACCAATTTTGGGCTTTATTAGTTGAGCTGTCGCGCACCGACAAGGTGACTATTTTCATCTCTACCCATTTTATGAACGAAGCCTTACGCTGTGATCGCATTTCATTGATGCATGCCGGTGAAGTACTTATCTATGGTACCCCTGAGCAATTGATTGAGAAAAAAGGCGCTGAGACTTTAGAGCAGGCATTTATTGCCTATTTAGAAGCAGCGATTAAACAAAAAAAATCAATTGAAAATATACTTTCATTGCCTATCCCAGCCTCACCTCCAGAGTTACAGCCTAGCGCCTTAGAGCTAGAGTTGCCGGCATCAAATAAAGACAGTGCCAAACATAATCGATTTAGCTTTCATCGGCTATTGGCTTACAGTTACCTTGAAACTATGCAAGTATTGCGCGATCCGATACGCCTTGCCTTTGCCTTTATCGGCAGTGCCATATTATTGATAGTCATCGCTTATGGTATTTCACTCGATGTAGAAGACTTAAATTACGCCGCGTTTGACAATGACCGTAGCCCAGAAAGTCGTCAGTATTTAAGCAATTTTCAGGGCTCACGTTATTTTGTTAGTCGCCCTGATGTTCATAGTAATGATGAGTTAGAGCAACGCTTAACATCCAATGACATTACGCTGGCACTTGAGATCCCTGCCGGATTTGGCCGAGCGCTTAAAAATGGCGAATCGCCTAGCGTATCTGCTTGGATTGACGGCTCCAACACTATTCGCGCTGGCACTATTGCAGGTTATGTAACCGGCGTGCACTTGCATTATATTACCGAGCTAGCCAACAATGCAGGTATTGACGCCAGTGCCTTGGCAAAGGTTAACTTAGCATCGCGTTATAGATACAATCCTGCTTTTAAGACCGTTTTTTCGATAGGGCCTAAAACACCTGCAATGTTGTTGCTATTGTTTCCCGCTATTCTAATGGCCGTTAGCATATCTCGAGAGAAAGAAATGGGCACCATTACTAACTTTTATGTAACACCCACCAACAAACTAGAGTTCTTACTAGGTAAACAACTGCCTTATATAGTTATAGGAATGCTTAATTTTTTCATTTTAACCTTTATGGTGGTGTTTTTACTGCAAGTGCCATTACAAGGCAGCTTTTTTGGTCTTATGCTCGGCGCCTTGTTTTATGTGTTTGCGGCCACAGGTTTTGGCTTGCTGGTGGCTTCAATCACCCAAACCCAAGTGGCTTCAATTTTTGCTACCGCGATCTTATGTATGCTACCCACCTTACAATTTTCAGGCATTGTGCAACCCACTTCAACACTTGAGGGTGCGGGACATATTATTGGCACAATTTGGCCTGCTACTTATTACATGCATTTAAGTGTTGCCGCTTTCACTAAAGGCCTGGTGTTTGGTGATTTAGCGAAAGACATTATTTTACTGGCCCTTTTTGGTCCTGTCTTTATCGCTATAGCCGCTACCTCACTTAAAAAGCAGGAGCGCTAACTGATG
Source organism: Colwellia sp. MB3u-4 (assembly GCF_014077065.1). Classification (NCBI taxonomy): domain Bacteria; kingdom Pseudomonadati; phylum Pseudomonadota; class Gammaproteobacteria; order Alteromonadales; family Colwelliaceae; genus Colwellia; species Colwellia sp. MB3u-4. The sequence goes on from NZ_JACGVE010000066.1 coordinate 76,904, forward strand.
AATACCTGGCTCAATATCTATTGGTTAGGCACGAAAGAATTACGTAGCCTAGTAAGCGACTTCATCATGTTGATGCTCATTGTTTACTCGTTTAGTTTGGCCATATATGCCGAGGCGACAGCCATTAGTGAATCGGTACATAATGCGTCAATTGCGATTGTTGATGAAGACCAGTCGGCCTTGTCTGGCACCATTGCTAACGCGCTCTATCCACCCTATTTTAAAACGCCAATATTTATTTCGGCCCCTCAAACAGACCGAGCAATGGATCAAGACAAATTTATGTTTGTGGTTACCATTCCGCCTAAGTTTGAGCAAAATGTGCGTCAGGGTCGTCAACCTACAGTGCAAATAGATATTGACGCTACAGCAGTCACACAAGCCAGTATAGGCAATGGCTATATACAGAGCATTATTAGCCAAGAAGTGAATTATTTTTTTAAGCGCTCAGACCAAAGCACCGCCTACCCAGTAGAACTTATTATGCGCCAAGCCTTCAATCCAAACGGCAACGGCATGTGGTTTAGTGCTATTAATGCACTGCTTAATCAAATCACTATGTTAACCATTATTTTGACCGGCGCAGCACTTTTGCGTGAACGCGAGCATGGCACAATTGAACACTTATTGGTGATGCCTTTGAATGCGTTTCAGATAGTGATGGCTAAAATTTGGGCCAATGGCTTAATTATTTTGATCGCTTTTACTTTGTCAATGTTTCTGGTGGTAGAGAATATACTCGATATCCCCGTTGCCGGTTCAAAATTATTGTTATTATTAGGCACTTCTGCCTACCTTTTTGCCGCTGCTGCCATCGGTATATTTTTAGGGACTATTGCGCAAACCATGGCGCAATTTGCACTTTTGGTGCTTATGGTTATTATTCCTATGGTGATGCTCTCGGGCGGCTTAACACCGATTGAAAGCCAACCTGATATCATTCAACCCTTAACTTGGTTATTACCTTCAAGACACTATATGGAGTTCTCTCAAGCCGTTGTTTTTCGTGGTGCAGGCATTAATTTAGTCTGGCCACAATTGACTATTATTATTGCGCTTGGTGCAGCATTTTTTATCGCCAGCCTTGCCATGTTTAGACGTTCTTTAAAAAGCATGACATAGCAAGGTCAAGCACATACCTATTGTCGCTTATCCTAAATGTGTTTTTTGAATTGTTGCCCTTTTTTAGCAAAATAAAGTCTAACGGTGAGAAACTTGATCACTATCAAAGTTTATAAGCTTACTTATATGATAAAAAAGACCATAACTAGGCTTAACCAAAGAGAAGATTATGCGATTTGAAAGCGCCAGAGATGCACTTAAACATGCGAAAGAATTCCATCAGAAATTAGTTGTTTTTTATCAAAAATTAGCCAAAGATGAAAATATACCAAGAACACAGTTATTGTTGGAATATATGATCAGTGAGGAAAAGAAATTAGCTGAATCATTAACCCATTATGAAAAAAACACGCCATCGGGTGTTTTAGATACTTGGTTACAATATGCCAATGATCAAGAAATTTTAAAACTGCCAATAGTCAAAAATCATCCATCAACACAATCGATGGATGATATTTTAGAATTATCCATGCAAATGAGTGATGAACTCATAGCAGTATATCAAGTAGTAGCAGAGCAAGTTGACGAGCATAAGGTCAAAGACATTTTCAATAACTTAGCTGACATGCAATGGCAAAAACAAAAACGCATATCAATGAATTTTGATAGGTTTATGGATATCTAGCCTACCTGAGCAGGCCACAAGTTTTCTCTCTAAAGAGGCAATACACAATAACTTTGCCTTAGCATAAAAAATAGCGACATCTGCTACTGACAACTATTCGTTATCTTGATTTGTATCAAAATATCGCCTTCAAAAAAGCGTAAAGTGGTGTTTCTAGCCATATAAAGTCAACAAAATTGGGGCACGGTCAATCAATGAAATTTAAAGATTACTACAAGATCCTAGGCTTGGCTGAAAATGCTGATCTAAAGGAAATCAAAACAGTCTATCGTAAGTTGGCCGTAAAATATCATCCTGATAAGAACCCTGAGCCCGGGGCAGAAGAAAAGTTTAAAGAAGTAGCTGAAGCCTACGAAGTATTAAAAAATGAGGGAAGAAGAGCTGAGTACGATAAAATGAGACGCTATGGCTCAGGTTCATCCGAGGGTTTTAATGCACCACACGACTGGCAATCTTCGAGCGGTAACAAGCAATATCAGTCAAACGAAAATGATGATTTTTCTGACTTTTTTAATTCCTTTTTTGCTGACCGAGCCAAGTCTAGAAGACACTCACAAGCGCATAGCGAGGATCTATTTAAAGGCCAAGATTTTGAAATGGAATTACCGGTTTTTTTAGAAGAAAGTGTCTCAGGTGTCACTAAACCCATTGAATATCATGTCCCTGCACCCATCAATGGTCAACTCACTAAAATCAAGAAATCACTTAATGTGAAAGTGCCTAAAGGGGTTAAAGATAGTGAGCGCATAAGGTTAAAAGGCCAAGGCGCACCTGGCAGCAACCATAAGTTAAACGGGGATTTGTATCTGATTATTAGATTGGTGCCGCACCCATTATTTGATGTGCAAGGCTCAAACTTATTATTAAACGTGCCCCTGACGCCTTGGGAAGCTGCACTGGGTATTAAACTTGAAATACCGACACTTGATGGCAAAGTTAAGCTCAACATTCCCGCTAACTGCCAGAGTGGTCAAAAACTACGAGTAAAAGGCAAAGGGCTCAATAGTAAGTCCGGTCAGGGGGACCTGATCACCGTCATCAAAATTGTAATTCCGCCATCAACTACCGATGAAACAAAACAGTTATGGCAACAACTTGCTGAAGTAGAAAAGTATAACCCCAGAACAGAGTGGAGTTAGCCAAAATGACAGACATAAGCTTACATATTTCAGTCAATGAATTGTGTGAAATAGCCGGAATTGAAAAATGCATCATAATAGAAATGGTTGAATACGGCATTGCTGCACCTATATCAGACAGTCAAGATTCAGAATGGATTTTCGATTTGGAGAGTGCTCATTGGATCAAAAAAGCCATTAAATTGAACCAACAACTTTTAATTGACTGGGTCGCCATTAGCTTAGTCATAGATTTAATGAAAGAGAAGAAAAAGCTCGAACAGGAAAATAAACTTTTAAAAGCTAGACTGAATAGAATTGATTAGTTTAATTGAAATCACTCTATAAAATTAGTCAACAACTGAGTGTTAATGGAGTTTATAACTATGAATAAATCAAGCGTTTTTTGGTCTGTGGGCATTGTCGTTGTCGTGAGTTTAACCATAGCGGGTTGCAGCAGTAAATTTGCAGAGTCTATGCGTAAGATAACTTACCCTCCGGGTTTTAAATACACTGAACCCGCTGAGCTTAGATCTGACATGGCTAGATTATCGCAGCAAATGCTATTACTCGATAAAGCACTCATTAAGGGTTATGAACCCACTCAAGATGGTGCGAAGGACCAGCGCCAGCAAGTACTGCAAGCATTACAAAACATGGGAAGGACTGCCGCTAAATTAATTACAGGAGAAGCAGGAGGAAATCACCCTTTTATGCAAGATCACATGCAAGACTTTGTCGCTGCAATTGACCAAGCAAGGGCCGCTGCCGCTCTTCAAGAGCCAAATTATTATTTTGCAGGCAAAGTTTCTGGTGGCTGTACCAATTGCCACAAAGTAAATCGATAATTTTTGCCGATATCAGCCAAAGATAATAAGAAAATAAGAAAATCAAACGAGAAAGTAACCCTTGGCTCTCGCATGATAATTATAACCAAACGTTATTTGCACTTTATTAATCTGTTATACCGACAGTCGGCTGTAATTGTTGTACTTCAAACTTGATACTAAGGTTTATATATCAGCTCTCCCCTTTGTTTGTAGACTGCCGGAAACTAAACAAGTGATAGCCCTTTGGCTAAGTCTATTAATCACGTTAAGTAGTTTCCACAATTCATTAAGTATAATACCGAATAGTATATGACGTGGGTTTGAGTAATTATCATATTAATTTATAGTCAATTTTTAAAGGTAACTCACCATGAAAAAAAATGAGCAAAAAACAGAATTACAAGTCAGTTATAAAGCAATGGTTGATGCCATAGAAGACTTTGTAATAACAGAAGGTAAAACTTTACAGCAGGCTTTTCATGCCGCAGAAGAGAAGCTCAAAGATGCCAAGGAAATTAGCAAAGATAAAATTGAGGAAGCTAGCAAAGACTTAAAAGATAACTTTCGAATGTTAGGTGAAGCATTCGAAGGCGCAGGTGAAGCCTATAAAGAACAAATAAAGTTGGAACTGGCTTTTGTAAATAGTTCAATTTGGGACAAGTTACAAAGTATCGCTAATTCAAATACAGTAGAATTAGTAGCGTTTACCAAGAGCCTTAGAGAACAAGCACAAACTATCATAACAGAGCAGCACCTTGCGGCCCACCAAGAGCACAGTCAATGGAACTCTGAACATGCTTTATGGCTAGATGAGATAAAGTATTGGACAAAAGAGCACCAAAAAGCGCTGACTAAACTAGTCGCCATAGAAGAAACCATGCAGCAACAAACATCAATATTGATCGAGCATAGTCAGGCTATTCAAGCTCAAGCTAAAGTTGCTCATGAACACGAAAAAATCATGAGAAATACTGAAGATAATTTCAGTAGCGAGAGTAAAACCGTGGAGAAAAAATCAGCCCCAATGCATAAAAACGAGCGGAAGATACACACACAGCAAAAAGAATTACATCATAAAATAAAAACCCATCATTTTAAAATAATGGCGATGATCAATATGCTTTATAAAGAAATACATAAAGCAGACTAAAGATGAAATTACCATGAACTAGGCGGGTAAATATTTCCCTAATAGACAAAGATATTATAGCGCTGAAGCAGTACGTTGTTTTTTAATAATGTCGGTTCAGCATGCACCATTTTATTGACCCTCAAGATACAGTCATATCAATGGCGCATTACTACATAGGCTTTTTTCCAACATAATAATCTGTGCCATAGGCTTTTTAGGCTAGTTATTAATTTACTCAACAGCTAGCTTTAAAACGCTAGCCTTTGGCTTTTTACCGGTTTTGCAATCTTCTGTGGTCTTTAGCTGTTTTTAATCTACCAATAGTTGAGACTTTTCAGCTGAAAAATCGATGGATGATATTTTGGTATTATTTATAAAAAAAATTAAATAATTATTCATAGCAGACTACTGGACTTAAGTTTAAGTTTAAGCTATTGATAAAATTAAGTTAATCTTTAAAACACAATCTGTCTACAAACCGAATATCAATAATTTTTGATAGCTTTATGGATATCTAATCTAGCTTAAAAGTTGGTGAACGTTGAACATTAAAAAAGTATTAATTATTGAAGGGGTTATTAACTTCTTATTGATGATGATCAAATTAGCTGTTGGCTTTTCTACCTACTCAACAGCAATATTAGCTGATGCACTCCACTCATTAACCGATATAGCAAACAATATTGTTGCCTGGTTTGCGATCAATCAATCTGAACAACCGCCTGATGAAGATCATCAATATGGTCATAAAAAATTTGTGCCTTTAGCGATATTTTTTCTAGCGACTTTGCTCAGTGTTGTTGCCATTGAAGTTATTGTTCAAGCCGCTAGCCGCTTTGGTGAGCCCGTGTTAAATAGCTCGATTGGCTTAGGGGTAATGTTTATTGTTTTAGGGCTTAATACTGGCCTTACTTTGTGGGAGTCTTTTTGGGCAAAAAAATTAAATTCGACTTTATTACAGGCAGATGCGAGTCACACATTTAGTGATGTACTGACTTCTATTACCGTTATCATTGGCTGGCAACTAGCAGCACGCGGATACTATTGGCTTGATACAGTTTTTGCTATTGCTGTTGCTTTTATTATTATGTTTTTGGCTTATAAGCTATTTGTACAATCCATTCCAATACTGGTTGATAAAAGCCTGTTAAACCAAGCTAAAATTGCGCGCACAGTAACCGAGCTCCCCGAAGTAAAATCAGTTAAATTGGTACGTACCCGTAATGATGGCGAGGCTAACTTTGCTGATATCACCATTAAAGTTGACTTGAACCTTTCTTTAGCTACCTCACACGAACTTGCAGATAAAATCGAAGGCCTTTTAGCAACGCAGTTTAACATTGTCGATACCACTGTTCATATTGAACCCGCTCTTGATGAGGATAAACAAACTCAAGATTGAAAATAACTTGCATTGGTCAGCGAACTATCCTCAATTAAGTAGTCATTCTCAACAAGGGGTAGCATAAAGTAAAATACTGAGCCGACAGGAATATTTTTAGTATAATGAATGCTGCCGCCGTGCTCTTCAATAATACTTTTTGAAATAGAAAGCCCGATACCCATGCCATTCTTTTTTGTTGAAGAAAATGCTGAAAACAACTTATCTAGCATACTGCTAGACAAACCACATCCGCTATCAACAACTGATATTTTAATGCTCTCAATAGCGGTTAACTGAGTCCTTACTTCAATAACACTGCCATTTTTAAAATCGATAGACTGCATAGCTTCCATGCCATTGCGCAATAAATTTAACAAGACTTGCTGTATTTGTACGAGATCAACCAATACAATTAATTTTTCACTACTGTGGCTTATCTTAATATTGATATCACGCATACGAGCATCGTGTTCGGCTAATTTTGCTACTTCGTCAATTAACTTATTGCAATCAAGTAATTCTTTTTGCCTTGCCCCCTGTTTTGTCATGATTTGCATGCGCTCAAGCACGGCACCGGCTCGGTGTGAATGTTGATTCAGCTTTTCGAATATTTCCGGCAATTTTTCGAACTTACCGCTATTACACAGACTTTTACCCGATTGAGAAAATAATGAAATAGCAGTTAACGGCTGATTGACCTCGTGCGCAATACCAGCCGCTATTTCCCCCAATGAATTCAATCTATCGGCATGAGCCATTTGTTCAATGTGCATGCGTCTTTGATCTTCAATGACCCTTTGCTGAGTAATATCTCTGATTAAACCAACAAACATTCTGTCTTCATGGCATTGAATATCATTTATTGAAAGATGAATAGGAAATACACTACCATCCTTGCGCTTGGCGTCTAGTTCTCGTCCAAGGCCAATAATATTGCTTTGGTTGGTACGTATATAGTCGGTTAAATATTGATCATGGTGATTTGCATAAGCGCTCGGCATCAACCGTTTTACATTGGTATTTTCCACTTCATCAAAGGTATAACCAAACATGCGTTGCGCAGCGTTATTAAAGCTTTTTATATCGCCTTTATGATCTATGGTAATCACAGCTTCAACCACTGAATTTACAATAGCATCAGAAAATTTATGGCTGCGTATAAGGGCTTTATCCGTGTTTTTAATATCGGTAATATCTGTGATATAACCCTCGAGAATAGTTTCATTGTTTAACAGTGAAGTAACCGCTTCGCCTTTTTCCCATACGATACGAACCGACTTATTTTTACATATTATGCGATATTCAAATTCGTAAAATTTTTTCTCACTGACCGCTTGCCTAATTATTTCATATACCCGCTGGTAATCGTCTGGGTGTACAACTCTGCGCCATAAAACGCGATGAGACTCAAACTCGTGCTTAGCGTAACCCGTTAACACCTCACAACCTTCACTGACTAGCATCATGGGTCCGTTAGGTTTGTCATAAGCTTGGTATGCCATACCAGGTAGGTTTTTCAATAAATGTCCTACTTTGTTGCGTTCATCTATTATGATTTTAGTTTTATTTCTTGCCGTTAACGCTGTGTATACCGCCAAGGTAACAAATACACTCAGCAAAACACCCAGCAAAAATAAAGTCCCTATCATCCCATAATGTGAGCGACTTAAAAATTCGGATGTGGGTACTATGTCAATTTGCCAAATTTGCTGATGAAATTTAAAACTTGCTTGGCTGTGCCAATGGCTAGTATTTATTGTGGGGGTTGTTTGGTCTGAATATATTTCTTGGCCGTCAATATAGAGTGAAAAATCATGTTCCATCAGTAAATACGAAGGCAGGATTGCAGCTATATAAACGTCGAAAAAAAGTAAGCTACTAATAAAGCCTGCCAATGGTTCATTTAGTGACTTATTATCAAATATTGGCGTGTATATTCCGATCGCCCCGCCACGAATTGAACTCAGTGGCATAGTGATAACGGACTCACCTTTTGGTTGTGCTTTAAATGCGGCAGATAAAGTCTCAGGGTTAAGCGCCAAGTTGAGGTTTTGGTTGATTTTGTTACCCTCAAATGATTTGACTCTGCCAATATGGTAGTCGTTACCAATCCAAGCAATGACTTGATACCCACCACGCGTATCATACAAATTTTTGCTAATGGTGTGCCAGTCGTCATCTGTTATAGTTGAAGTAAGTCGAGATGACTTGGCAAATTCTGTCAGGGTTATTATACGGTTTTTCAAGTCGTCTTTAAGTAACGAAGCTATGCCATTAGCCGTACTCTGCGACAAACGATTAATGTGTGCACGGCCTTGAGATTCTATAGAAACAACCATGAAGGCAATTAAACAAGCCGCCAAAACACCCGTAATGATCGAATAAAAAAGAATGCTTTGTTGTGGTGACAAGGATATTCTCCCAGTCTTATTATTTTGTTCATAATCCATATAAACTCAATCTTCCTTAATTTTGACGACGCATTGCCATGATGCCCTCGTTACCCAGAAAATAATAACCCAAAACATTCACTTTGCCATGTAAGCATTAAATGAATAATAGCTTGCTTTATAGCTATTGAAATTAATAATTCAGCACGCTAATTCAGTATTTAAAATAACAGTTTTAATACTCTTAAGAGGAGATAGCGTTGCAGCAAAAGGCTTTTAGTCCTCTATATTTATTGCTCTGTATTTATTACTCTGTATTTGGTTTTTTTAACTGTGTTAAGGATAGTCGATATCTCACTTTGTTAGCACTGGTGATTTTGGTCTGGATTTTTACTTGCTTAATTCATTATTTTAATCACTATCACTCAAGGCTTCAAAGCCAGAGACCACATCAAATAACTCTTCATCTATATCGCTTTGGCGAAGGCGATGAAAACTTAGATTCAAATCATTCTGTTGTTCCTCGATATTTTTTTCTGCTCGTTGCATCGCCGCAAGACGACTAGCATTTTCGCTTGCCAATGACTCTGCGCACGCTCTGAACAAGCTAACAAAAAGGTATTCACGTACCAATGCTCTTAGGGTTTTATCTCGTTCAGGTAGCACTTCAGGTAGATTATTCGTCGGCCACTTAATATCAGTGAAATTTTTTTGTAAGCTTTCACTCAAGGGCAATAACTGTTGACTCACTGGCTTATAAATAGAGTCAACTTGAGGACGATGATGAAAAAGATAAACTTGATCTATTGTTCCTAGTTCACGCTGTGCTTCAATTTCAGTCAATATGTCAGCCACCAATGCCGTTATAGCATTAATTGAATTGGGTAGTATAAAGTCGTCTTTAAGTGTGACTTCATTTTCAGCCCAATGGGTATCAGCTAAACGCGACTTTATACGTTCGCCTACAGCCCAAACAATTTTATGCCCTGTTTTATGCGCTGATATTGTTGCCAAAGTGCTAGTAACAAATTCTGCCATCACTTCATTAAATTGACCCACTAGCCCCTGATCTGAGCCAAACACGATCACGCCCACACCAAGCCTTTCTTGTTGATTGCTGATTTTTATAGCGTTAGGCGAGCTGTGTCGTTGAAAACAAGCAATTAGCCCAAGTTGCACGGTACGATAGTAATCATCAAGTGAACTCACAGCATGCTCATATTGGCTAATACTTGAAGATGCCATAGCCTTCATGGTACTTACCACAGACTTAAGTTCTTCTGTACTGGTGATTTTTCGCCTTAGACTAGCAACACTGTCGGTCATGTTTTATTACTCATAAATAATCACTTATCGTTCGCTCTGCATCGTTGATCCTTTATAGTTATTCACTAATAGATAGTTATTCACTTATAAAGCCTCGTTAATTAAAACTGCGCTAAGCAATGTTACTTTAGCTTTTCATCCTTGGGTAAGTCATTAACTGAATTATCAGGCAAGTCACTCGCCGAATCACTGCTTGAGTTACTGGGCCTATCACTCGGAAAAAGTGTGATCAATGCATCGCGCGCAAGCTCAATAATACTCGCTCTATCTTCCTTACTTAATGTTTTAACACTTTGTAATCGCTCTGTTATCTCAACAGGAATTTCAGCCGCTGAAACGCGGACTAGATGTTCGGCAGACGTCATATCTGCTAGTGGGATGTCATCAAATAGCTTAGCGGTCAAAGCGAGAAGAACAGAAATTTGTTCAACCATAGAAACAGGACTGAATTCCGACTGTTTCAGGCAGGCACGAATACGCCGACCATGTTCGATAATTTTTAGTGTGCTGTCATCGAGTTTAGCGCCAAAGCGGGCAAAGGCTTCAAGCTCTTCAAATTGTGCATAAGCCAGTTTTAGGTTAGCTGTTACCGCACGGTAGGCAGCGTTTTGTGCCTTACCACCAACACGTGATACAGATTTTCCTACATCAACCGCCGGCAAAACACCCAGTTCAAACAGCGATGGTGAGAGATAAATTTGGCCATCGGTAATAGAAATAAGATTAGTTGGAATGTAGGCGGAGATATCCTGCGCTTCGGTTTCAATAATAGGCAATGCCGTCAAGGAGCCACCGCCAAGCTCTTCACGCAAATGCGTTGCGCGTTCCAGTAAGCGAGAGTGAATATAAAAAATATCACCCGGGAATGCTTCACGACCAGGCGGTCGCCGCAACAATAAAGACAGTTCGCGATAGGCACGCGCGTGATGAGTCAAATCGTCATAAACAATCAAAACATCACGGCCCTTTTGCATAAAATACTCGGCGATGCTTGTTGCCGAATAAGGTGCAATATAGGCAAGTCCGGGTGGTTCATTACCTTCAGTAACCACTACTATAGTGTAGGCTAACGCACCTTTTTCGCGTAATGTTGCAATAACTTTAGCCACACCTGAAGCGCGCTGGCCAATGGCACAATACACGCAGAGTACGTTCTGATCTTTCTGATTTAAAATAGTATCAAGGGCAATCGCTGTTTTACCCGTCTGGCGGTCACCCAAAATCAATTCCCGCTGACCGCGCCCAACAGGCACAAGGGCATCAATAACTTTGATACCCGTTTGCAAGGGTACGCTGACCGGTGCGCGATCCATAATAGGCGCAGATGGTCGTTCAACAGGAAGGCGTGTGCTAGTCAGTAATTTTCCCTTAGCGTCTAGCGGTTCACCAATCGGATTAATGATACGCCCGATCAGTGCATCGCCCACAGGTACATCAACCACATTACCTCTGCGTTCAACTTCATCACCCACCTGCAAATGCCAATAATCACCAAGCAGCACAACACCGATTTCATTTTCATCAACATTAAAGGCAATACCAGAGATACCACCTGGAAAGCTAAGTAACTCTTCAAAACCTACGTTAGGCAAACCTGAAACTATGGCAATGCCCGTTGTGATGCGGATAATATTACCGACTTCTTTGGCCTGAAATGGTGGCGTAAAAGCTGCCCGTGCTTTTGCCATGCTTGAAAAAACATCATCAAAGGTTATTTGTAACAAGTTTGCTTTGATAAAATCAGCCTCAGGTTTCATTACGGCCCTTTTCAGTTTTATTGGTGGGTATTGCATCATTAGCATCAGTAATAACAGCAGTTTCGTTTTGACTCTTTGCTTTATCATTGATTTGGCTATTATCTAAGCTGTTATCTAAGTTATTGCCTTCACTATCACCTTCACTATTACTTTGCGCTTTGCTTTCAACATGAACTAAGCTTTGTAATATTTGATCCACCCCCTTAGCCAAGGAGGTGAGGTAATCACTGATACTCCAGGCTACTTTTTGGCCATTCGCACTGATTTCAATACCACTAACGACAGTTGAATCGATGACAAATGCAAAGGCTATTGCATCGTTATCGTCATAGCCAAGGGTATGTTTAATCGTGCTTTCAATCTGCGCACGCTGTACCTCAGTTAAAGTAAAGCCTGTACGCACTACCAATGGGGTTTTATTGGTTGGTATCAATGATTGAAATGCCAATTTAAAGGCTGCCTTTTCTTCAACGCTGATTGTTTTAAAACGTTGAAGAAACACTAAAACTATTTGTTCTTCTAAACTTACTTGTGCTAAATCATTAAGTACCTTGCGAACAATGTTAAACACCTCTTCACGTGCGCGCTGGCTAAGTGCATCTTGCAAACTTAGTTGCTCATTTTTAAGTGCAAGCTGAAGTTTTACACGTAAGTCGTCTGATTGTTGTCTAACCTCGTCGAATAAACGCGCACGCTCAGTTTTTACCTCAGCGCTAAGCTGATTGGTGCGCGTTGTCTGTTGGGCATCAAACACAGCATTTTTATGCACAAACTCATTACGCTGCTGCTCGGCTTCAACACTTTTTTTGTCCGCATCAGCAAGCGCACTAGCAATGCGCTTTTCACGAGCGTCAATCGCATTGAGAATAGGTCGATATAAAAAGCGCTTTAGTAACCACGCGAGAATCAGAAAATTGATGACTTGCGCAATCACGGTAAACCAATCAATAAGCATAATTTATGGCCCTACCACCTGAGCAGCAAGCACATAATTCCAAAATGGATTGGCGAACAACAAAATCATCGAAACTACAAAACAATAGATGGCAGTAGATTCGATCATTGCCAAACCAACGAATAATGTCCGGGTGATGGTTGCCGATGCGTCGGGCTGCTGAGCCAGAGAAGACAGCGCAACCGCCACTGCCTTACCTTCAGCAAGCGACGGGCCGACAACACCAATAGCAATAGTAATCCCAGCAGTGATAATAGATACCACCGCAATTATAGTCATGCTGTCCATAAGTTCTCCAAAGTTAATCCTAGTTGTTTATGCATTGTCTAACTGCCCTTGGCGGTAGGTTTTATTGTACTAGTAGCCGCAGCGATATAGACAGTGGCTAAAATAAAAAAAATATAAGCTTGCACAATACCCGTGAGCAAGCCAAGTACGGTCATCACGATGGGAAACAAAAAAGGCGTAATACTGACAAGAATACCGATGATCATGGCACCGCTCATCATGTTGCCAAAAAGACGTACGGCCAGAGCGAGCGTACGAGATATTTCGCTGATAATGTTAAAAGGTAGCATGATAAAAGTGGGCTTAGTATAAGAAGCAAGGTAGCTAGCTAGGCCTTGTTCTTGAATACCGTATAGTGGCACCGCGATAAAAACACATAGCGCCAGCGCCGCTGTGGTCGAGAGTGAACCTGTCGCGGGTTCAAAACCTGGAAAGACAGTACCCAAGGCAGAAATGGCAATAAATAAAAACAGTGAACCGAGAAAAGCTAAGTAATGGTGAGGGTACTTTAAGCCAACGTCTTCGATTTGTTTACTGATATTAATCACCACGACTTCAAGCAGATTTTGCCAGCGAGAACGATGTAAATGGGTGCTTAGCTTATGGGTAATCAGCATCGAGCTCAGTACCAAGACCAAGATCACCGCCCAAGTGGAAACTATAGTAGCGTTGAGTTTTATAAACCCCAGTTGCCAGAAAATGATTTGATCAGGGCTAAGATTCATAAATTACGGCCATAGGCTGTTTGCTTTTGTACTGGCTCTGACGGCTTGTTTTCTCTCAGGTTTTTTTGAGGTTTTTTGTGAATACTTTTTTCAGTACTGTTGTCAGAGTATCGCGTTGCCAAAAAGCGCACCACCATAAAACCGACTAAGCCAGCAACCAAGCGTAACCAGTTGTCACCAAGGATTAAATAAAAACCAACAATGACCGTACTGGTTCGAAACAACAGGCTAAAGACAAATAACAGCGCAACATATTGACTTGAGCCAAGCTGACGCACAGTCCACCAAAGCCCTGCAAAATAAAATACGCCAAGCATTGCCCCCACTAGCAAGGCAAATAATCCCTCTAGGTTATCAATCATCATTATTTTCGTCCTCGTCTCGGTGAATCTCTTTATATTCCTTATCGACCCAGCGCCAAGCGGTAAAACAGCCAAGGCATAAACCGATAATGAGTAAGGTTAATGTCCAAGAGTTTTCGCTTGGATAATGCTTATCTAACCAAATGCCTAATGCGGCGCTAAGTAGTGTTGGTATTGCCACCGACCAGCCCACTAGCCCCATCATACCTAGGCCAGACCACACGGTTTGATTAACATGTCGCTGCGCTTTAAGTTTTCGTGTGGCCATATCACCAACCTGTTGACTAAACTTAGTGTCGCGGTGCTTAGCTTGAGATATTTTAGTGTTAGCTAACTTAACCTCAGCCAATTGCGCTGCATTTAACTCAGCTTTAAGTTTAGGTTTGGGTTTGGGTTTATCAGGCATCACAATTACCTTTCCTGCTTAAAGGTCACTAGGCGACGTATAAAACCACTTTCAATTTTTACCAGTACCGAGCGCAATTTTTGCTCTTGTTCGTCAAGTTTTATAAATTTTTGTTCTATGGCCTCACGTAAATCAGCCAGTGCTGTGCCAGCAATTGCATTACGCACTGAAATCAGTACCTCAAAACCTGTCTTAACCAATATACCTTCGTCAACGGCAATGTATACTTCATCAGCGCCTTGGGTTTCAAAGACTAATATTCCTGCAGATAGTGCGATAACACAGTCAAGTCGGTGCGGAAAAATGCCAAATGCACCCTCGTTTGTCACCGCAATAATACGCATGACTTGGGCTTGCTCAATAAACACCTTATAGGGTAATAAAACCTTAAGCTTCATCTGGGCTGCTTGCATCTGCCGCCTCCTTTGCCATCTTGTTTTTATTCTCTGCAGTTTGCTCCTCGGGTGCTAGTTGTTTAACTTTTTCACTAGCCTCACTAATCGCCCCAATCATATACAGCGCATTTTCTGGTGTATCTTTAAACTCATCTTGGAGTATGCGTTCGCAACCATCTAAAGCATCACTTAAACTCACCAACTTACCCGACATACTAGTGAACTGCTCTGTAGTAAAAAAAGGCTGAGTAAGAAAACGTTCCAGACGACGAGCACGCCCCACCACGTTATGATCCTCGGGTGACAGCTGTTCCATGCCAAGCATGGCAATAATATCTTTAAGATCTGCGTATTGCGCCAAAGTACTGCGTATTTTTTGTGCTAAGTCATAGTGTCGCTGACCAATAATGCCAGGGGTAGCCATTTTTGAATTAGATTGTAACGGATCGATAGCCGGATATAGCCCTTCACTGGCACGTTTACGCGATAACACAATTGAGGCAGATAAGTGCGAAAAGGTATGCACTGCAGCAGGGTCAGTAAAATCATCTGCGGGGACATATACCGCTTGAATTGAGGTTATCGCTCCACTGCCAGTATTGGCAATACGCTCTTCTAGTTGTGACAACTCGGTACCCATGGTCGGCTGATAACCGAGTCGAGCGGGCATATGCCCCATCAAACCAGACACTTCCATACCTGCCTGAATAAAGCGAAATATATTATCAATCAGTAACAGAACATCACGGTGTTCATCATCACGAAAGTATTCCGCCATGGTTAATGCCGCATGACCCACCCGAAAACGCGCTCCTGGCGGCTCATTCATCTGGCCGAACACCATTACCATGTTGTCTAAAACGCCGGCCGCTTTCATCTCTCGGTAGAGTTCTTCACCTTCTCTACAGCGTTCACCAATGCCACAAAAAATACTGACCCCAGCATGTTGTCCAACCATGTTGTGAATCATTTCTGTCAGCAATACCGTTTTGCCAACACCCGCACCACCAAACAAGCCAGCTTTACCCCCGCGCTCAAGGGGCATTAAGACATCAATTACCTTGATACCGGTCTCAAACACTTCACTTTTAGTCGCGCGTTTGTCTAGGCTTGGTGGTACATTGTGAACTGAACGCCACTGCACGTCGTTCGGTGGTGATTCGCGATCAATCGCGTTACCAAAAACATCAAACATACGAGACAAAATACCTTTACCTACTAAGGCCTGTAACGGTGCTCCCGTGTCTTTTACTAACATGCCACGAGCTAAACCTTGGGTAGGTGTTAGGGCAATACCCCGCACACGACGGGTATCAAGTTGTGAAAAAACTTCGATTGAAATTTGATTATTCTCGCCCGCATGCAATAAGGAACGTATGGGGGGAAGTTGATCCGAAAATGCTATATCTACCACACTGCCGCGCACAGCTATCACACGACCCGTATTTTTAATTGCTGTGACTGGCTTTTTGGGCTCGCATTTTTGGTCATAGCTCTGGTCAGTGTTTTGGTCATTTTTATTCTCTGACTTTTGCTCAGACCTTTGCTCAGACATGGTTATATCAGTACTCTGTGAGGTTTTATTTTTACTGTTCATAAAACGCTACAGCATTTTTATTAGGCTGGTTAACATCCAAAGGGGGTATGTTATCGCTAGCTCAGGTGAGTTAAACTTGTGATTAAAACAACCATAGAGCCGCTGATAAGGCAAACCAAAATACCCACGCTTGTAATATAGTTGAATCATATTTATCTCCTGATAACAAATTTCCATACAGACAACGGCTGACTGACAGCTGTCTGTTAATACTAAGTACTTAGTAAAATTATTATAGGGTAGTATTTGTGATAGTTCTTTGCGTTAGCTCAATAAAAGCTACACTAAGTTAATTGGGAAGGTTAGCTCACTGTTTTACAAGTTTATTGTTTTATACTCGTCAAACTAAGTAAGCTGTTGAAATGTTTTGCATACGCCATAAAATGGCTAATAACCTTGGCAATACCTTAGTAATACCTTAGTAATAACAACATCATTAAAATTGCCGATAGGCCACTACCGCGCAAGCAAGTTTGCCGTTGTTAATATTTATCCTGATGGCTTATGTTAAAATACAGTTGAACCATTAATGAATTTATTGGCGTTTACTAAAAAATAAAAGGCTTTTTATTGGCTTTCATTCGAATCCAATTTAAGGAATACCTCACCGACTTACGTGCAACAATGGTTTGTTCAAGCTTGTTTTTACCTGGAAACGGCATCAAGCTCAGCCCCATCAACATGGTGAGCAGACCTTGACCCGGTAAAACTAACATCACCAGCCCACAGATTAACAAGAATAGGCCAACCATAATCTTCACTATGTTGATCATCAAGCTTACGCTGCGATTTATGGGTGTTAAGATCGAAGTTTCATTCGTATCATCAGCAGAGCTATTTTTTCCAAGTTGATTTTTATGAGCTATATTTTTATCAGCTAGGTTTTCACGGCTTAAGTTGTTTCGGACAAAGTATCGTGAATCCATTTGTGTAATGACATAACTTATTATGATGAAATAAACAATGGCAGTGGCTGTCGTTAAAAACATGGTTAAGAGCATAAAATTAGCATCAAAATTTGCCATTAAATAGCTTGCCACTTGGTTATAATAGTCTTTAAGCACTTTAGTTTTCCACGATTAATTAAACAGCTGATTTAGCAGCATATTATTTGGGTTGGTCTTTATGCAAATATTTGAAGAATTAGTCCAATGGCTCAGCACCCACTGGGTAACCATCATAGTTATTTTCCATATTAGCTTATCTTTTATAACATCGATACATGTACTTCTGTTCAAAGAAAACGAACGCACATCACTCGCTTGGATTGGTCTTGTCATACTTTCACCTGTTATCGGCAGCCTATTTTATTGGTTGTTTGGTATAAATCGTATCCAGCGTTTAGCACAAAAAAAACACCCTCCAATACTTAAGCAAGACTTCTGCTCAACAGAAAAAACCATTAAATTTCACCAGTTACCTAAAAGTTGGCATTCAGCCATTATCGCGGCTCATACTATTCACCCCGTTAATTACCTGGCTAATAACAGCGTTGAGCCACTGATTAATGGCGATACAGCTTACCCAACCATGATCCAGTCTATTGATGACGCTAAGAATTATATTGTTTTATCGAGTTATATATTTGCTTACGATTCACTGGGTCGCCAATTTGTTAACGCTTTAGCTCAAGCGCACCAAAGAGGTGTAACGGTAAATGTTTTACTGGACGGAATTGGTATTGGCTATAGTTGGCAGAAAGTCGACCGTGCCTTAAAAAAAATGGGGGTAAAAACGGCTCGTTTCTTACCCGCTATTTCCCTTACCAGCTTTCGCTTTATTAACTTAAGAAATCACCGAAAAACACTGTGTATAGATGGTGAAGTAGCCTACATGGGGGGCATAAACATCAGTAAAAATAATATCATTAAAGCGGCAATACACCCCATTGATGATATTCACTTTAAAGTTACCGGTCCAGTGATTGACCAAATTAGTCAAGTATTCATCGAAGATTGGTTTTTTGCCACCGGCGAGCACATTAATTTTCCCTACTGGCAGCCAAACACTGCTGAGCAAAAAAATAGTCATTCTGTTATTGCTCGAGTCATACAAGATGGGCCCGATGAACACCATAACAGAGTCAGGTGGACATTAATTAATGCCTTAGTTTGCGCAAATAAGAGTGTAAAAATAATGACACCTTATTTTATCCCTGACCAAACATTAATGACGTCTCTTCACGCCGCCGCATTGCGTGGCGTGTCAATCGAAATTATTGTGCCTGAGCACAGCGACATTACTTTTGTAGACTGGGTAATGGCAGCAAATTTCTCAAGAATAATAAAACACGGTATAAAGATATACCAAAACCAAAGGCCTTTTGACCACAGTAAAATTGTGATCATTGATGACATTTGGTCGTTTATAGGATCCAGCAACTGGGACGCCAGAAGTCTCGAGCTCAACTTTGAAATCAACCTAGAATGCTATGATGTGAATCTCAATGCAAAACTGACCGCCTTTTTTGCCTTAAAAAAGCAAAATACTACACCCGTTATTGCAAGCGAATTTAATGATTTGCCAATCTACAAAAAAATTCGCAACAACTTATTTCGTTTGTTTTCGCCTTATTTGTAGATAGAACCAAACCAAAGCCTAACGGTCATAAGTTTTATTAAAGAGGGTTTTTCATGATTAAAGGTCGATATAGCAAAGTAGAATCGCTGAAAATTATGGGCCACGCTTCGAAGCAGGTATTAGGACCAAACATAGAGATATTGATGTGGAATGTTTTTAAATGCAAAAAAAAAGGCTGGCAAGACGATTTTATAACACTGATGCGCGAAAAAGATTTAATTCTCTTGCAGGAAGCTATTATCAATTCCCCCTTCGACAGCCATTTTAAAGCCTCGTTGCAGCATCAGTGGATTATGGCGCGTAGTTTTAAAAACATAAAAACCAACATAGAAACCGGTGTTAAAACCGGATCGACTGTTGCGGCAAACAAACATTATTATTCAGTGTCTGAGCACAGCGAACCCATTTCTAAAACAAAAAAAATGTTATTAGCAAGCGTATATCCTTTACATACCCTTGAGCAGTCGTTGCTGGTGGTCAATGCCCATATTATCAACTTTGTTTCTTTCGAAAAATTCAAAACACATTTAGATCAAGTATTTAACACGCTTGAACATCATGATGGGCCGATATTAATGGCCGGCGATTTTAATACCTGGAATAGTAAAAGATTGAAATATTTTAATCAGCTCACCAGGTTATTTTCGTTAAATGAAGTAAAAATGAAGCGTCAGCCAAGATTAAAGCATTTATTTCAGCACCTTGACCATATTTACTGTCGCGGGTTAACGGTTGTCGATGTGCACGTACATACACATATTCACTCTTCTGATCACTACCCTATCAGCTTGTCTTTACGGAGCTCAAATCCAACAAAAATAAAATAACCTCTCTTGTAGAGGTCATATTATCAACTATTTTTGCTGCTCAAGAACCATGATTTAGCATGGTACTTCTCCTATTTATTACCTTACTCAATTACCTTACACAAAGTAGTCACAGTCTAAGGGGTTTTGTGCCCATCCCCTCGAAATTGCTATCAAGCCTATTTTTCACACAATTGATTGATGTATGATAATGAAAAAACTCCTAGGGTAAATAATCATCGTCACTCAAAAAACTAAACGTATTCAAATACTTAGCCAATCTGAGATTACCGAACTTTACACCCCCCCAAACTTTAATCACTATGATAGAGAGGAGTACTTTTCTTTAGACAGCGAAACAAAAAAAATCATCAATAAATGAAGTTTGTTTCGGCTTTGAAAGTGACTTCGCTAAGGTTGAACCTGTAATACGAAAACCATTAGCACGATTTAATCACTATAGTGAATAGGATTCGGCAGTTAAAGCTGCTGCGTTAATTTACGGGTTGTGTAACTGGATGAAGCACTACCTTAAAGGTGATGGTCAATTATTTCCAAAAGAGTTAATTGATGCAATGGATAAAGCCTCAGATTTAAAGTCAGATAAAGAGTGGGAATATGAAGTGTATTCAGGCGGTGAATATAACTTTTTGATGAAAAAACCTGAATGATTTTTCTGTGTATGATTTTAAAAACACACGTGGATAGTAGAGTAGTCAGAGATAGTTAAAAAACCTTATTAGCAATTTCGAGGGGATGGGCACAAAACCCCTTAATCCTAACGTCCGCTTTAAGCTCAAAGCCGCCAGTCGCATTTCGTTTCTGAACGCTAACTTTTGCCACAGTATAGACATTAGCATCAAGTGACTAAAATTGAATTCAGATTAGATTTTGTATCGATAACACGCCCAATTAACAGGCTAAAAATAGTGGGCTAAAATGGAGCGAAGCGAACAGCCCGCTGTTTTTAGTGCTTGTTTAATTGCTTATGCTCCCTGCATACGATACTGATATTATTCACTCATGTTATTGATTTTGTCCTTTCCAGCGACAACTGGCAAGCCCATCTCTATCCATTTGAGAATACCTTCGTCAATAACTCCAGTATTTTTGTATCCTAAACTGCGAAGATGATTTATCACCGAATCTGACGCAGCATGAGGGCATGCACAATAAGCAATGATCCAAGTATCATCATTGGGTAAGTCTTCAGTAATCTTTGATTTATCTCGATAATAAGGCATCGGAACTGCGCCAGGAATATGAATGCGTTGCCATGCTGAGCCTGGTCTTGTATCCAAAATAATAATTTTTTTCTTATCTATTAATGCTTTTTCAACTTCACGAGCAGGGACATACCTGCCTTCTCTTAGAGTAAATTGTGGTGATTCGCCGGTGGGGTTGATAATGTATTCGTTTGGATTCGGCCATTTGGCAAGTTGACGAGGTTTAGCGCTCCAACCTGATGCTTGGCTTCTTAGATATGCAACTACATCATTGATATCATGATCCTGCATAGTTTCATCGAAACTCTGCATCGGCGTACCATCCCTACCATTTACAATAGCGTGTTTTAGATAACTGTCAGTAGCGCTTGAAAGGAATAATTGATCACCTAAAGCAGGCGCAGTGATTCCCTGTCCTTGTGTACCATGACAATTCGTACAATTTTTAGAAAAAATCTTTTTACCTTTTGAAGCGTCACCCGATATAGGTGACTCATCCAAATCAATAGGAGTTATATTTTCTTTTTGAGCTAGCCATCTAATTAATAAAATTATATCTGAGTCAGTAAGTGGACCACCTGTTTGCTCGCTATACCCATCCATAGGAGAATTAACTCTTCCCCATGAAATAGAATCAAATAACATTTGGGGATAAGCAGTGCTTAGCATCGATTTTGAACGTAAAGATGGTGCATGATCAGCGGCGTAACCCTCGCGATCCTTTCCGTGGCACAAAGAACAATATCGTTGGTACATTGAATTCGCTTTTGCCATTTCATTTTGATCTAAAGTAAGAGATAGATCAGCTCTACAAAAGGGAAGAAAGATCAGACTTAGCGTAAATACAAAGATTTTTCGCTTGAACATAGTAAATAATTCCTTTTAAGTTAATACATTATTATGTAGGTAAGTTAGACTGCCAAATTTGGGACCAACGCCCCATTAAGAGGCTAAAAATAGTTGGCTAAAATAAGCGAGGCAAGAGCAGTAGCCAACTGTTTTTAGTCCTGCTTGAATGACTTGTAGGATTATTTTACTTCAACTTTTATTACTTTCAATAGATTGTTTCGTGTACGTTCCCACCACACATCATTATCCATATTGATTAAGTCCAAAGCTTTTAAAAGTAAAGGTATTGCACCTTTTTCATCGCCTACTTTAATCAAGCATTCTCCTTGCATTGCGAAAGCTATATTTCTTTTCTTTTTGTAATCATTTGCCATTGTCTCTAAAGGTATTAACGGCTTTAACTTCGCGTATGAATATCCTTTTCTATCATCATAACTGGCGCCATAATAAGGGTCTAATGAAGCTTGAATCATATTGGCAAGCCAGTTAGATTTTTTTGAATAGTCAATTAAAACAGGAATAGCACCTTTACAGTCACCAGCATTAAAAAGTGATTTGGCTTTTTCCTCTAAAGCATCAACTTCTGGCTTAGTGATTAAACCTAATTCTTTTACCTTCGATGCAGAGGCCGATAAATCGAAAGGATCTACAGATTTTGTTTCTTCTGCATAAACGTTTGAGGTAGCTAATACGGCAAGTAGTAGTAATTTTTTCATAGTTCATCCATGGTTGATTGTAATTCTAACAGCTTATTATTTAGACGTCTCAGTAATGTCCGTCTACTTGATTACGTATTAATCTACCTTAATCGCTTTAAATTTCAAGAGTTTAATTTTAATTTGATGCTTAGTATTTAACGATTTATTGGTATTACTAAGAACTATCAGTAATACGTTTATATAAAAGTTGATTAATTAACTAATTTTCAAGTAGTTAATATAAATAGCGTACTGGTTGATGTGTTTTACTGAGAAGTATCAGTTACATGATGGTTATGTTCCATTAGAAAATATATGGTAAGTAGGTTTTTGGCTAACGTCAGTAATGCGCACAAAGTGATCGTTAATAATTCAAAAGTGTATGACCGCTGTGTTTAGGTTTGTTTGTCACCAGCCGCCAATCTCAAGCCAAAGAATCACCCTCCATCCTAGTCAGGCTGGTGTCGAACAAAGCTCCATTGTGGAAACCGCGTGAACTAGATGCTTACTATGGGGATTGTTACACTGTGGTTGGTTGTTAAGTGAGGAAAGACTGAAATCATTGAAGGTTGATAAGCTATTTCATTGAGCATAAATCACTTTTATGTGGCTTTTCTTAGTTAAAGTATAGTTTGTTTTGTCGATTTATTTTCTTTAGGCAAAGCTATCCCTTATCAAGTATTTGATAATTTTTAATGCCTTGTCACGCCTATTAATTCACAAGTTTCATCGGTGGTGCCCGAGGTTTCAACTGACTGATTAAGATTTCGTTGATCACCATCGGCCCGCCACATTTTGGGCAGACAAAGACTGGCTCTTGCTTAATCGACTTTTCTTTAACTAAGTCCTTATTTTCAGGAACGACTTCAACCACGTTAAGTAATTGGCGAGCCTTAACTAAGTTCTTTTTACAGCCCGTATTGGCGATCAAACCATAGTGACGAATACGATGAAATCCAGAAGGTAGTGTGTGTAACAAAAACCTGCGAATAAACTCACCATTATCTAGCGTCATGGTTCGATAGCGCACGGATGCTTTAGCTCGGTAATTCTTACAGCGAAACGTTATATTATTGCTATCACTCTTAACTAATCGGCTATTCGATATCGCAACCCTATGCGTATATCGTGACAAGTAGGCAAATACAGATTTTGGCCCAGCAAAGGGACGTTTAGCATAGACAATCCATTCTTTTTTACGTAATGGCGTAAGCCATTGAGCAAACAATTCCTCATCTTCAAGCGGTTCATCATTGCCAAAAAACAACAGAGAATGTTGCTGATGTGCTTGATATAACTTTTCAAGGTACAAACGTCTAAACAATCTTGATAGCACTCGAACAGGAAGAAAGAATCCTGATTTGCACGATACCCAATGCTCACCATCAGCAGATAATCCACCACCAGGTACAATACCATGTACATGCGGGTGATGAGTCATTGTAGAACCCCATGTATGCAACACAAATGTCACACCCAGTTTAGCCCCTAGCCATTTTACATCAGCGCCAATCGTCAGTAATGTTTCTGCCGCTACTTTGAGTAATAAACCATACATCACCGACTTGTTGTAATACGCTAAGTTGGCAACTTCTTTGGGTAAGGTAAACACCAAGTGATAGTAATCCACAGGCAACAGTTGTGCTTGTCGAGCTTCAAGCCACCTTTTTGCCGAGCTTGTTTGGCACTTTGGACAATGACGATTACGGCAGGAATTGTAAGATATGTGAGTGTACTCGCATGCTTGGCAATGTAATAAATGCCCACCTAACACTTGAGTTCGACAGTGTTCAATCGCTGACATGACTTTCAATTGATTTAAGCTTACATGCCCTTGATGAGTCTCACGCCATTGCTGTCCATGATGACGAAATATATCGGCTATTTCTAATTGAGGACGAGTCATGGTGAATACTCACGACTTGTCCTTATCTTTTGTCTTATCCTTGTTTTCTAAGGCATCGAGTGGACTGATAACTTCTCGTAATAAGTTAGTAGCGACTTGCGCATATAAAGCGGTAGTGCTTAACCGAGCGTGCCCAAGTAACACTTGAATGACACGAATATCAACATGAGCTTCGAGTAAGTGGGTAGCAAAGCTATGTAAAGTATGCATCGAAACTTGCTTTGTTATCCCTGCCAGTTTAGCCGTTTCTACACATATTCGGCTTAATTGACGAGCGGACATATGATTAATGGGATCAAGCCCTGGAAACAACCAACCCTCACGATACATTTGTCCGTGCTTATTGGCAAAGCACCACCAATGTCGTCAATGTTGATGTAAGGCAGGAGATAACTTAGCATATCGATCTTTGCTTCCTTTGCCTTGCTCAACACGAAGTACCATACGCTCTTTGTCTACATCACTGACCTTCAGCGATACCACCTCACTAACCCGAAGCCCAGCACCATAGGCGACAGAGAATGCCGCATGATATTTGGGATGAACAGCAGCCGCAAGAAAGCGTTTCATCTCTTCAAGGTTTAATACGATAGGTAAGTTACGTGCCACGGGAATAGTATTTAACTTGGAGACAAGTTGTGAGTTGTCTAACGTGATTTTATACAAGAATTTCAAGCCAGAAATGATGCCATTAATGGTTGTTCCCGTGGCCCCATCATTCACTAAGAACAATTGAAATTCACGCAACTCTTCACGCGTAGTGTTCTCAGGCGAATGTTGTAAATACTCACATAAGCGATTAATGGCTCGGATGTAAGATATTTGGGTTTTTACGGCAAACTTACGCAGACTCATATCTTCGTTAATGCGCTGACGAAGGACTGGGGGGAAATGTGCTGAAATCTTCATAGTAAATACTCCTAGCAAATAAAGGCGGAATGCCTCAATACTAAGAATAGAAAAGAGTACATAAGTTAAAATAAGATACAGAGCTAGCCAAGATCACCATTACCGCGGGGAGCGGTTTAGTTCTATGGTGGCT
The DNA here is from genome assembly GCF_014077065.1 of Colwellia sp. MB3u-4. Classification (NCBI taxonomy): domain Bacteria; kingdom Pseudomonadati; phylum Pseudomonadota; class Gammaproteobacteria; order Alteromonadales; family Colwelliaceae; genus Colwellia; species Colwellia sp. MB3u-4. The sequence continues at coordinate 102,423 of NZ_JACGVE010000066.1, forward strand.
AAGCCGACTATTTATTGTGATAAATATGTGTCTAAATTAGGTCGGCTTTGTGGCAAAAGTGAATGTTCAGATACGAGTCGCCACAGGCAGAAATGAGCTGCTTTCTGTCTGTCAGGTTTAACCAAGCTTCGATATTGAAAAGCGTCAGATCAAGTTTGAGCTACTACACATTAGTTTGTTAACATTAGTTAACTATATCTCATTTTCATTATGTGACTCATCCCGATGCTGTATTTTTAGATAGGAATACAACGTCTGTCGACTAATATCATATTCTCTTGCTAAAGCTGTTTTATTTTCTCCTGCCGCTACCCTTTCCTTTAGCTCTTTTACTTGGTTGTTATCAATAGATGGTTTTCTGCCTTTATACACACCTTTCTTTTTCGTGAATGCATTACTTATGTTAATTTTTACAGCTTTTACGATGACAATATTTTGGGCAATGGCCGTTTTTATAGCGCCTGTTGGTTTAATCTACCTATATTTTTGTCACTCCAAATAACACAATTAACTTTCCTTTGTTAGCCAGGTGAAAAATTTTCACCTTAAGTAGCTATGAGAAAATACCTACTTAGGTATTTAAAGCAAGTGCTATTTCGAGGGGATGGGCGCGCACCCCCTCTAAGATAATCAATGATGATAAATCACAGCACAAAAATAACCGTAATTAGGTATTACTGTTCATCGTGTTTTTTAGCTTTTGGTTCAACCAAATGCACAATACCCAAGGCTTTTAATAGGTATTTTTCGTAAACAGGCGATGTTGAGCCGTGACGTATTTTATAAAGAAAGTATTTCTCAAAGGCAATCTTAGCAAAATGCACCCATTTGCCTTTTGAATACCAAGTTCTGTTTCTTGGCGGAATTTGTGGCAAAGCAACAAAGGCGGCTCCGGTATCACCCATATCTGCCAAGCATATTGCATTCCAAGTAGCTTGTGCCGTAGCGGGTTGTCCGGCAATATCTGCCGCTATATTTTCAACAATGGCAGTTACCATAGACTCAATCATGTAGCCGGTTTTTGGCGCGCCAATGGGTACTGGTGTTTTTTCTATCGGTGGAATAGCGACGCAAACACCAGCGGAGAAAATATTGTGATAGCTTGGGTTACGCTGGTATTCATCAATCAAAACAAATCCGCGTGGGTTACATAAACCCTCGACCTTCGCCACCGCATCAACCCCCTTAAAAGCAGGTAACATCATAGCAAGTAGAAAAGGAATATCATGTTTGAATTCCACTTCGCCTTTGCGGTTCAACTCTTCACAGTGCAGCATGTTTTTTTCAACACTCGTCGTTTTGGCATTAGTGATCCAACGTATATCGCGATCGCGAAATTCAGACTCCAACAAGCTCTTAGAATCGCCGACACCGCCCAGACCCAAATGACCAATATAAGGCTCACTAGTGACATAGGTCATCGGCACTTTATTGCGAATTTTGCGCCTGCGTAAATCAGTGTCGAGTATAAAGGCAAATTCGTAGGCGGGTCCAAAGCAACTGGCCCCCGGCATTGCGCCTATTACGACCGGCCCAGGATTTTTCAAAAACTCCTGATAAGCTTGATAAGCCTGCTGTGCGTGGTTCACTGTACAAATTGATTCAGTAAATGCATTCGGCCCAGCGCCTGGAACATCGTCAAAGGCCAGCGCTGGCCCTGTAGTAATAATCAAATAGTCGTAGTGCAATTCTTGTTGATCGGCGAGTATAATTTTGTTTGCCTTTGCATCAACACTTTCAGCCGCTTGCGCAATAAAATCAATATTAAGTTTTTCCAAAATAGGGGCAATAGGTTCAGTAATTGCTTCACGTTCGCGCCACCCAATGGCTAACCAAGGGTTAGATGGGACAAATTGAAAGTAATCATCTTTATTTACCACTGTTATCTTGTGTGCATTGCCGAGCTTGTGTCGCAACTCAAACGCTGCTGGCATGCCCCCAATACCGGCACCTAAAATCACAATATGTTTCATATAACACCTCCTTGTCCTGACTAATAAGAAATAGTCAGGGTTAAATAAAATCGAGGTTTGTCGATTTACGACTCATGCAATAAAATCGTTAGGCAGAGCTGTTAATCTAAACTTATAGTATCCTCGAGCGGTAAACCTTTGCGTCGCAGTAATGCATAGTACAACAAAGGAATAATTAACAAGGTCAAAACTGTTGACACCAAGATGCCAAAAATCAAACTCACAGCAAGACCATTAAAAATAGGATCATCAAGAATAAAAAAGGCGCCAAGCATGGCAGCAAGTGCAGTCAAAACGATAGGTTTTGCCCGCACACTCGCTGAATTAACAATCGCCTCTTCTAACGCCATGCCTGAGGCAAGGGATTGATTAATAAAATCGACCAACAAAATTGAATTGCGCACCAAAATTCCGGCTAATGCGATCATGCCAATCATAGACGTGGCGGTAAATTGTGCACCAAGTAAGGCATGGCCGGGCATGATGCCAATCAGCGTCAGTGGAATCGGTGCCATAATAACAAGCGGCACTAAATAAGATTTAAACTGACTCACCACCAAGATGTAAATAAGTAATAGCCCGACCGCATAAGCCGTACCCATATCACGAAATGTTTCATAGGTGATTTGCCATTCTCCGTCCCACTTCACACTATAAGCAAAAGGCGTATCGGGTTGTTGGATAAAATACTGCTGTACTGAGTCATCAAGCTGATTGACTAAATCAACCATGCCATATAGCGGACTGTCTACATCACCTGCCACATCTCCGGTGACATAAACCACAGGTAACAGGTCTTTGTGATAAATCGTTTGTTGCCAGCTAGATAATTCAGTATAAGTAAAACTAGCTAGCGGAATGAGCACGCCGCTTTGATTACGTACTTCAATTTGCAATAGATCTTCAATTTTAGCTTTATCAGCGACCGCAAAATTTAATTGAATGGGAATAGGATATTTAGCATGACCCGTATGTAAATAAGCAATATTTTCGCCGCCTAAGGCTACTGTTAAGGCGTCTGTTACTTGTTCTTGACCAAGACCTAAATGTGCGGCACGTTCACGGTCAACACGCACAATATAGCGTGGGGCGCTATTGCTATTAAAATTGCTAGCCATATTAGCCTCACGGTAAGCATTTATGCTTTCATCAATAGTGTCATCGACATCAACAAGGTCAATAGTATTGGCAAATTGCACACGCAACTTCCTCGCAACATTAATTTGACCCGCATAATCTGGCCCATAAATTTCCGCCACTAACGGCGAAAAAACAGGGGGTCCTGGCGGCGGCTCAACAACTTTTATTACCGCATGAAAACGTTGCGCAATGTCAACAAGATGAGGACGAACTGCACGGGCAATATCGTGACTAGTCCTGTCTCGGTCATGTTTATCCAGTAAATTCACTTGAATATCACCCAGATTTGACGCTTGGCGTAAATAATACTGACGTACCAAACCATTAAACCCAATGGGTGATGCGGTGCCTGCGTATACCTGCAAGTCTGTCACCTCATCTACGCTTAATAAATAATGGCTCAATGCAGCCAGTACCGCATTGGTATGTTCTAACGAAGTCCCTTCCGGTAAATCAACAACAATTTTAAATTCACTTTTATTGTCAAACGGCAGCATTTTCAATATCACCAGTTTAAAAAAGCTTAGTGAGCAAGATAATACAATAAGCACCACTAAACCTGCTATAAGACCATAGCGATTACGGCGTTTGTTATCACCCAAAAATGGACGCATAAGCTGGCCAAAAAACGCCTGTGTCGCGTGGGTTAATTTTTCGGGGTTACTATCACTTTGTGATGGATCATTATGTGAATTGTCATGACTTATTTGACGTTCAGATAATAATTTATAAGTGAGCCAAGGCGTAAAAGTAAATGCCACGACCAGTGAAATAAACATTCCCATTGATGCATTAATCGGAATGGGACTCATATAAGGCCCCATCAAACCACTGACAAAGGCCATCGGCAGTAATGCGGCAATAACGGTAAAGGTTGCCAAAATAGTTGGACCACCTACTTCACTAACAGCAAGGGGAATAACATCGAGTAGCTTTTTACGCCCTAAGTTTACATGTCGGTGAATGTTTTCAACAATAACAATGGCATCGTCAACCAAAATACCAATGGAAAAAATTAAGGCAAACAACGATACTCGATTCAAAGTAAAACCATAGGCCCACGACGCAAACAACGTAATAGCCAATGTCAACACAACGGCTGCACCTACGACAATAGCTTCTCGAATGCCCATGGTTAATGCCACTAATACAATAACAGACAAACTTGCAAAGACTAATTTTTGAATAAGTTTGTTGGCTTTAGCATTGGCAGTTTCACCATAGTTACGCGTTACACTAATATTTACACCTTCTGGGATCAAAACTCCTTTAAGTAATTCAATACGTTGAATAATTTTCTCAGCTATATTAACCGCGTTCTCGCCAGGTTTTTTACTAATTTCAACAGTAACTGCTGGTGCAATTAATTTGTCGGTGCTACGTGCATAGCTAACATACTGGTTATTTTCAGGCGCACCAAATTCAATGGTAGCCACAGCACTAAGATATACAGGTCGCCCGTTATGTAAGCCCACCACCAAATTCCTGAGATCTTCAGGACGCGAAAAGAACAGCCCAGCCTGCACAGGAATAGCTTGATCATGATTAACCAGTACACCCGCATGACTGACCACATTGTTTGCTTGTAATGCGCTACGTAATTCTGCTATTGCAATGCCATGGGCCGAGAGTTTTTCCGGTGAAAGCAGCACACGAACCGTTGGTTGCACAGCACCAATTGTATCGATATTACGGGTACCAGGAATGCGCTTTAATTCGATTTCTAAGCTGTGGGCAATTTGGGTTAATTCTAGGGCGCCGCGTGCTGGATCATCAGTCCATAAGGTTAGCGCAACAACCGGTACATCATCAATCCCCTTAGGTTTAACAAGTACAGGTCCTATGCCTAAATTCGCTGGTCGCCAATCATTGTTTGAATGCACCGCGTTATATAAACGCACTAATGCTTCGGTGCGAGGAATACCCACTTTAAATTGCACGGTTATTACCGACATTCCCGGTCTAGAAATAGAAAAGATATGCTCAACATCGCCTATTTCTGCCAGCACTTGTTCCATGGGCGTGGTAACTAAACTCGCTACATCAATTGCCGACGCGCCCGCAAAAGGAATAAAAACATTGGCCATAGTCACGTCAATTTGCGGTTCTTCTTCGCGCGGGGTTATCAAGGCGGCGAATATCCCAAGTATTAAACCAAATAAGGCTAATAAGGGAGTTAACTGGGAACGAGACGCTTTTAGCGCCACCTGCCCAGAAAAATTTTCTTGTGTACTCAAGGTATTGACTCAAGGTTTGCTAAACGGGCACTTGTCAGCTCAGTAGAAGCCGCTACGGGATCTGTGGCAACAATTTCGCCAGCACTAAGTCCTGCTAACACTTCCAATTGATCGGCAAAAATAGCACCAGAACGAATTTGCCGTAACGCTGGTTTACCTCCTTTAAGCACGTAAACACCGGTGACTTCAGAACGATAAACGACACTACTAAGAGGGATTAATAAACGCTGGATTTCACCAACCTTAAATAGCACCTTAACAAACTCCCCTGGGCTTAACTCGTTAAAATACTGCTCGTTGACTTGTTGCAGATCAGAAGATGGTGGGCTTGAGTATTGTGATAACTCTAATCGCACACGCACCGTACTTGTGGCCGGATCAGCTGTGGGATATAAAATTAATTTTGAAGGTAATATCGCATCTGTGAAAGTGTTTCCTGCCATAGGTACGACACTCGCTATACGCAATTCACGCACTTTATCAGCAATATTTTGTGGTACATCAACCTCTACGCGCAGCGCATTAGGGTTGTAGCCTGACATTAATACTGTGCCTGGCTGAACCAGTTCACCGGGTTCGACAAAACGTGCGCTAACAATACCAGTATAAGGTGCCTTAACGGCGGTGTAAGATAACTCTTCTTTAGCTGTATTCATCGCAGCTTGAGCGCTGTCTACTTTTGCCGTGGCCGCACTAAGCCTTGCATTGGCTTTGTCCATTTCTGTTTTGGCAATAAATTCAAGACCAAACAAATTTTTAATGCGTTGATGCTCAGATGTTTCTGCCGCAAGATTTGACTTTGCCTCGACAAAGTTCGCTTCTGCTTGTGATAAGCCGGCCCGTTGTTCTGTACTCACAATAGTGAGAATGACCGCACCCGCGTCGACTACATCACCAATATCTACATTAATTTCCTCAATTCTCCCTCGGGTTTGGGCCGAAATAGTGGCTTGATTGATGGCTTGAACTCGACCGTCAAAACTTCGCTGTTCCGGCATGTTATGAAGACTAGCAGTTATCGATGCTAATTCTGCATTAGCAGAACAAGACCAAAATAAAATGAACAATGCCATCGCTGCGGCGCTTGAGCGGTCCATCAATATCTCCTTATCATTTTCTAATGTTTCTTTTTAAAGCACCAATATAAAAGCAGTCAATTACCACGCGTTATTGACCAAATGTCCGCTTTACTGTTTGTCGTGCAATATCATTAACATTGAGAGGCTAATTTACTCCCCCCTGCCTTTGCCTTTACTCATGCTGTTATGTTAAATTCAGACCTGTTTTATGACTTATCCACTATATTTTTAGTCTAGTATTGTTACTGTAGATTTACTAATCTAATGTGATGCGTTATACCAATCGAACTAATGCTTTTAAATGGAGATAACTACTAATGACCAAGTCGATACAATGTTTGAAGCAACTTGAAATTAACGGTGAAGTTTGCAACTACCACAGTTTTGATGGTTTGGCAGATAAGTATGATCTTTCACGTTTACCTTTTGCCGCTAAAATTCTCTTGGAAAATTTATTGCGTCATGCCGATAGTGACTTTGTCCAACAAGCGGATATTGAAACCTTAGCCAAATGGGATGTAGACAACTGGCAGGATACCGAAATTGCCTTTGTACCTTCCCGTGTTATTTTGCAAGACTTTACTGGCGTACCCGCTGTGGTTGATTTGGCGGCTATGCGTGATGCTATCGTAAAAATGGGTGGCAAAGCAGAAAGAATTAATCCGTTAAATCCGGTAGAACTGGTGATTGACCATTCGGTGATGGTAGACGTATTCGGCCAAGCCGATGCGATGCAACAAAATACCGCTATTGAATTTCAACGTAATCGTGAACGTTATCAGTTTTTACGCTGGGGCCAGCAAAGTTTTGATAACTTTAAAGTCGTCCCCCCAGGGCGCGGTATTGTCCATCAGGTTAATCTGGAATATTTAGCCAGAGTGGTATTCAAAAAACCGGATGAAGATAATTTACTTTATCCAGATACCTTAGTTGGTACCGATTCACATACCACCATGATTAATGGTTTAGGTGTATTGGGTTGGGGAGTTGGCGGCATAGAAGCTGAAGCGGCTATGTTAGGGCAACCCGTCACCATGTTATTACCAAAAATAGTCGGTTTTGAATTAACGGGCAAGTTACCTGCAGGTACTACAGCCACTGATTTAGTCTTGACCGTGACCGAACAGTTACGTGCTGCCGGTGTGGTAGGTAAGTTTGTCGAATTTTTTGGTGCCGGCGTGAATGAACTGACCTTGGCCGACAGAGCCACTATTGCCAATATGGCGCCCGAGTATGGGGCAACTTGTGGTATTTTTCCTATTGATCATCAAACAACAGACTATTTGCAATTAACCGGCCGTGACAGCGAGCATATTGACCGCATTAAAACTTATTTAAAAGTAATGGATATGTGGGGTACTGAGTCTCAACAGCATGCGGTTTATCACAGCAAATTATCGTTAAAACTAGATGATGTGGTGCCTTCTATTGCCGGTCCCAAACGTCCACAGGACAGAATTTCATTAGACCAAGCCGGCCTTGCTTATCGTGACTGGTTGGCTTTACAAAATGGCATCAAACAAGTTGATTCCAATCAAAGTGAAAGTGGTTTTGAAAGCGAAGGCGGACAACCGTCGGTAATGCTACCTGCCAGTGATGCAGATTCAGGCGTACCTTGTCAGTATGGTGATGAAAATTTTGCATTAAAACATGGATCAGTGGTAATTGCGGCAATTACTAGCTGTACTAACACCTCGAATCCATCGGTATTAATTGCCGCAGGTTTATTAGCTAGAAATGCCAGACAAAAGGGATTAGATGTTAAACCTTGGGTGAAAACCAGTTTTGCACCTGGTTCACAAGTGGTCACCGACTATCTGTTAAAATCAGGCTTAAATGAAGACTTAGATGCCCTTGGTTTTCAGCTAGTGGGATATGGCTGTACTACGTGTATTGGTAATTCAGGTCCCCTACCCAGAGAAATTAGCGAAGCCATTCATCAAGGTGACTTGTCTGTCACCTCTGTTTTATCGGGCAATCGCAACTTTGAAGGACGCATTCACCCCGAAGTACAGGCCAATTATTTAGCTTCACCGCCGCTTGTGGTTGCCTATGCATTGGCCGGTAATATGAAGATAGACATTACGACTGAATCTTTGGGTAATGATACTTCAGGTAAGCCGGTTTACTTGCATGACATCTGGCCAGATAGTCAGGAAATTAAACAAGTGATAGAAAAAGTGATTGACAGTTCAATGTTTATCTCACGTTATGCGGATGTTTATAGCGGTAATAAAGACTGGCAAGCACTAGATATAGTAGAAAGCCAAAAGTATGATTGGCCAGATTCTACTTACGTCAAACTACCGCCATTTTTTGACAATATTACCGCTAAAATACCGGATATTAACCCGATTGAAAATGCCCGATGCTTGTTAAAGTTGGGCGATAGTGTCACCACAGATCATATATCACCTGCCGGTTCAATTGCGCTAGATAGTCCAGCGGCCGCATATTTACAAAGTGCAGGAGTAGCGCCTAAAGATTTTAATTCTTATGGTTCTAGACGTGGCAATCATGAAGTGATGATGCGCGGTACTTTTGCTAATGTGCGTTTACGTAATTTATTAGCGCCAGGCACCGAAGGCTGTTGGACTCGACTAATGCCATCGGGTGAAAAGATGAGTGTCTTTGATGCTGCCATGCAATACCAACAACAAAAAGTTGCTTCGATTGTACTCGCTGGCAAAGAATATGGTACGGGCAGCTCTCGTGACTGGGCTGCTAAAGGGCCAGCCTTATTGGGCGTTAAAGCGGTTATCGCACAAAGTTATGAACGTATTCATCGCTCTAACTTAGTCGGCATGGGGATTTTACCATTGCAGTTTATGCCTGGTGATAGTGCCGAGTCATTAAAGCTCACAGGGGAAGAGCAATTCAATATTCCAGCCGTGAGTGCAGGACAAAAAACAGTGAAAGTGTCGCTCACAGCTCAAGATGGCAGTAAACACTCTTTTGATGCGAATATTCGCATTGATACACCAAACGAATTTAGTTATTACCAACATGGGGGCATATTACATTATGTGCTACGTAATTTAGCCGCCTCTGACTAGCCTTATGACTGTTTCGCGATAGATAAAAGATAGGCCATATTTTATTGGCCTGTCTTATGATTGGCGCAGATGTCGTTGTTTAACCCTCTGCGCTTTTTTTTAGCTATTCCAGCCTAAATAATGTCACGAATTAACCACGACTAAATTTATTTGCTCGCTTTTTCTGGTGAATCTACTTACATCTGATATTTTTATGCAAGAAACGAGATTTTAATTTTTTATATAGCTTAAGCTTTTATATAAGTTAAGCTTTATTAATAAATGGTATTGACGTTAACCTAATACCAACCTCACTAATTATCTGATCATTTTTACTGGTTAAAATAACCAACTACTGCGTTATTTATTTAATAATTAGAACGACTAGTTATTAAAATAAATGCCTTATATTTGGCCATTTTTCCTGCGTATAAAGTAGACCACCTAATTAATGAAATTGGTATAAGCTAATTTTTGCCAATCCAGCCTTTGTGCCAAAAATAAAATACCATCGCGATGGTAAGCAAGATAAAAACACACCATATTGCTGGATAAGCCCAGCGCCAAGTTAATTCCGGCATATACTCAAAATTCATCCCGTAAACACCCACGATAAAGGTTAATGGAATAAACACTGAGGCCATAATAGTTAACACCTTCATGATTTCATTCATACGATTTGACACGGCAGACATGTATAAATCGGTCAGGCCACTCGCCATCTCACGATAGGATTCTATAATTTCAACAATTTGAATTGTGTGCTCATAGACATCACGCAAATAAGGCTTGGTGGTATCAGTGATGCGACCATCCTCCTCACGATAGAGTTGATCAACAACTTCTCGCATCGGCCAAACAATACGTCGCAAAAGGGCAAGTTGCTGTTTAACACTATGGATGCTGTGCAAGACTTCCACTGAGGGGTTATTCAGCGTGACCTGTTCAAGCGCTTCAAGCACATCACCATATTGTTCTAGCACCGGAAAACAATGATCAACAATGGCATCAAGTAGTGCATAGAGCAGATAATCTGTGCCATTTTTACGAATGCGCACGTTATCTTTTTGCAGTCGGTCACGGATAGGTTGCCAGACATCACCCTTTTTTTCCTGAAAGGTGATCAAGACATTATCATAAAGAAAAAGACTGACTTGCTCAGAATCTAGTTCATTACTCGTTGCAATGTTATTGATGTGGCTAGGTTCGGCTTGAATCAGTTGCATTATACGCAATACCACAAATAGATGATCGTCGAAGAGCTCTACTCTAGGACGTTGAGGAATATGCATAACGTCTTCTGCCGCTAGCGTGTGAAACTCAAAATGTTGCCGAAATTGATTAATAACATAAGGGTGCGGTGGACTGATGTTAATCCATCTGACAGTTACCCAGTCGGGCAGTGGCTTAGCAAGAAATTCGTCAAGATCAGTAACACTTCCAGTTTCTAGTTGATTAGCACAATAATCGATATAATTAATACAAATGCTGTCAGGTGCAGGAGCAGTAGAAGCATCGGCAATATGTTCAATACCAGGTAAGGCTCCTGGTTTAACTCGGTGCTGGCGATTTTTCGTCCTGACACCAGACAGACCCAAGGAAGAAGCAAGTAAATTAATGCCTTTATTGGGCTTACCGATAACAACCTTAGCCGTGCTACTTTTACTATTACGTGCTTTTTTAGCCATATTCATCCCTTATATCTATTGAAATAATCAATCCGGACCAAAAAAGCGCTAGCACGGATTTGCCAAATGCATTCAAGGCGTACAGACTTTACACGCACCAACCTATAACTATAATTTATACGAGTAGACTTGCAGCGATAAATAACAATAAAGCCAATTTAATTTCCTCATCTGTCTGAGGTATTTTCGGCAATATTTTATGCCTCATTCAATAGTTGATACAAACTTTCTGCACTGAAAAAACATTCTGTATAAATGTTTACAAACCGCTAAGTACTAACAGGTTTAGTAATATTAGCTAACATCTACGCTGATGCTAATTTAGCCACTAAAAAACTGGCCAGAGCTTTGACTTATTCGGTTATTCTAATAAACAACAGTATTTACTCATTGCTGTTGTTTATTAGTGCAAAAATATTTCCTGTGGTATTACTTCTGTTCACTGTAAAGCATAGATCAATATATTTAGTGTTACGCGTTACCAAAATAAAGCAATAAGCCTTTGTTTTTATGTAATATTAAAAGAAGACATTCATTGCTGTTATTCTGAAGTAAAAATAAAAACCTAGTACATTTAATGTTTAGTCTCACGACAGTAGCTATATTATGGCGATAACTCTGACCCGTTTTTTGCTGAAATATGACTGATTTTTTTGTTTTACTATTTTTGACTATATTTAATCATCAAATAAAATTAACCCTGAAACTTGGCTCGACATCGAGCATCTCTGTCATAGCACATGGAAATACTATCACTAAAATTAGTATTATAAGCTAACAAAAATCTATCGAAAAAAACGAAATAAGGCATGGGTGAACACCAAAATTAACACTCTTTTTTTTCATCTATTTATCTACATTATTTGCACTCGCTCTTGTCAGTACCTCTTCAATATTAGGGTTAACTACCTACCAATTAAGCCAATATTGATCTTAATCAATATTGGGCCTTATAAACTAGTGCTACCTGAGGAACTAACTGCCAAGCTAAATACAATTAGATTATTAAGTGATCTGTAGCCGATGTTTCTGCAGACAATATTAATCGGACAAACTGTGAGTAAAATTTTCACAATACGCTAGTTTACATTGTGCGGTAATCGCAGCATATATTTATTGTTTGAGTGGGCCGCTGACTAGGCTATACCTCAGCAATTAGGCGTAATACTTTGCTATAGAAAAGAAAATTATATGTTTTATTATCAAACGTTAAAGCCGTTATAAGGCGTGATGTTAAAGATGACAGTATTTCAAATGCTCTAGAAAAAGTCAGTTCAAAAGTGTATCCCTTATTTTCCCATTACTTATTAAATAAGTGATTAAATAAGAGGTTGAATTAATAATGTATTTAATGAGTGATTTAGTTAAACCGGCCAAAAAAAATTAAGGAATAATAATGAAATATACCCTGCTTACTTTACTTGTCATTATGTCATTAACACTACTGAGTTGTAGTGAAGGCGTTGATTCACCACGAGGCTTTAGTCTGCCTAAAGGCAATATTGACTCAGGAAAAAAAGTATTTTTAAAGTTTAAATGTTCAGCTTGCCACACACTTAACAATGTTAATGATATTGAAATTGCTGAAGAAAATGTTGAAAAACATCCAACAATTGCTATTACTATTGGTGGTAATAAAACCCGAATCGTCACTTACGCAGAGTTAGTGACTTCGGTTATCAACCCTTCGCATAAATTTTCTAGCCCATATTTACCAGCAGCTAAAGCTGCAGATGGTCAATCAAATATGAAGATCTTTAATGATGTGATGACCGTCACTGAACTTATTGATTTAGTATCTTTTTTACAGCCCAATTATCAACTAGTGCCTTATAAACACACCAAGTATCAATACTATCCACATTAATTATTAGGGAGTTTTCAATGAATATTAAATTTTTTGGTGCTACCAGAGAAGTTACTGGTTCGTGCTATTTGATACAAGTTAATAATAAAAACATATTACTCGAATGTGGCATGTTACAAGGCTCTAAAAGTCATGAACGACATAATCATGACCCCTTCCCGTTTGATGTTGCCCAACTTGATGCCGTGATTGTTAGCCACGCTCATCTTGATCACACAGGGCGTTTACCCATGCTAATAAAAGAAGGTTATCATGGCAATATATACACCCATAGTGCGACCGCAGATCTAGCTGAAATTATGCTGGTTGATTCTGGTTATATCCATGAAAAAGAAGCACGCTGGGAAAACAAAAAACGTGAACGTAAAGGCTTAGCATTAATAGAGCCACTTTACACCACTGAAGAAGCGACCAGAACACTACAATATTTTCAAGGCCTTAGTTATGACAAAGAATTAGAAATTTGTTCTGGCGTTAAACTCACCCTCAGAGATGCAGGCCACATTATTGGTTCAGCTATTGTTGAATTAACCCTTACTGAAAATGGCGAAAGTAAAAAAGTTGTTTTTAGTGGTGATTTAGGCCATAAAAACGCCCCTATTTTGCGCGATCCTTTTCAAGTTAAATATGCTGATCTCGTGATAATGGAAAGCACTTATGGAGACCGACTCCATCGCAGTTGGGCGGATACTTGGCAAGAAATGGGCGATATTATTGCCCATGCTAAAAGCAGCAAAGGCAATATATTAATTCCAGCTTTTACTGTTGGTAGAACGCAAGAGTTACTCTATGAATTTAAACAACACTTTGACGCGTGGCAACTGGATGACTGGCAAATTTTTCTCGATAGCCCTATGGGGATAAAAGCGACCAAGGTCTATGCCAAACACAGGGAAGTTTATGATAAAAAAGCGACAGATGTTGAAGAAAATCATCAGGGTATATTTGATTTACCTAACCTGCACATGTCAGAAACAACTGAATACTCAATGATGATCAATCAAATAAAATCAGGAGCAATTATTATTGCCGGTAGTGGTATGTGCACAGGAGGCCGAATTAAACACCATTTTAAACATAACATTTGGCGGAAAAATGCCCACGTGATTATTGTTGGCTTTCAAGCCAGAGGCACCTTAGGCCGGTCACTTGTTGATGGTACTGAAAATATTAATTTATGGGGTGAAAAGGTACAAGTTAATGCCCAAATTCACACTATTGGAGGTTTTTCAGCTCATGCCGACCAACAAGGATTATTAGACTGGTATCAAGGATTTGAAAATACACCGCCAGTAGTACTTGTGCATGGCGAGGAAGAAGCCATGAGCGTATTAGCACAAAAATTAAAACATCAATACCAAGCTAATGTCGTGCAAGCCAGCTATAAGCAAAATATTATTATCTAAACAAGGGAGACATTTATGTATAAGCACATTTTATTTGCGACAGAGCTAAATGAAACTAAAAGTTATATTGAAGATAAGGTCGAAAAATGGAAGCAGCTGACTCAAGCTAAACTGAGTATTGTTCACGTGGTAGAGCCAATAGCTAACATTTATTATGGTGGTGTGTATGGCGTTGTGCCTAACCTTGACGCTTCAGACAGTGTTAGCACAACAAAAATATTTCAAGACCGCGCCAAAGAGGCCCTACAGCCTTTGGTTAAAAGGCTTAATATTTCTGAGAAAAATTTGCATATACCCGTAGGACAAACGAGTGAGGAAATATTAGCCTTTGCTGAGCAGCATAAAGTTGATTTAATTATAACCGGCAGCCATGGCGTGCATGGTTTACGATTATTATTAGGCTCCACCGCAAATGCCCTTTTACACGGCGCAAAATGTGATGTACTCGCCGTACGATTTGATGAATAACCTTATTAAAATAGTGCGTTCGGGGCCCTAAAATGAGTATAGCTTTTACTTATTCTAAACATTAATTAAATACTGGGTTTATAAAGCTGCAAAATAATATTTGCAGCTTTATCACTGGCCTATTTCACTGCCCAGTCGCCAAAAAATATAAACAGCCAAACAATTTTTAATTCACTATATTTTAACCTGAGCCAAACAGCTGATAACCAAGGTTTTTATAAGTCGGAGTTTATGCCTTCAGGTTAAGTTTTGACAGCCCAAATTAAATATTTAATCAAAATGATGAGGTAAGACCCAACCCAGAAAAAGCTGTTAAAAACAATAATAAATAAAGTATGAAGAAGGTTACGTGCGCAGTAAAGCTCGGCCCTAACCATTATCTTAGTGAGAAGGACTTTTCACCTTATGTTAAAACTAAAAGCTGTTGCCATTGACACATTTAAAGAAAATGTTGCCTACTTGCATCGCGATTGCCCACTCTATCGCACCGAGGGTTTTCAGGCGTTAATGAAGATAGAAATTTACATAACGGGCAATGGTGGTCCGGTGCTTGCGGTATTAAACATTGTTGATGACTGCACTATTGTTGATATTAATGAGCTGGGTTTAAGTATCCAAGCTTTTAAACAATTAGGCAAAGAACAGGGAGTTGACGTAAGAATCGCGCCAGCTAAACCCCCAATATCACTTAAAGCCGTGCATCGTAAAATTGCCGGTGAATCGTTAAAAAAAGATGAGTTTCACCTTATTTGCCAAGATATTTTAGAAAACCGTTACTCCAAAATGGAAATTGCCGCATTTTTAGTCGCCTGTAGCCATAACGGCTTAGAACGACAAGAAGTCTTGTTTTTAACAAAAGCCATGGTTGATACCGGCGAAGTTTTAAACTGGGGTGAAAATATAGTTGTTGATAAACATTGTATAGGCGGTATTCCTGGTAATCGTACAACTATGATAGTCATGCCAATTGTAGCGGCACACGGTATGTTAATGCCTAAAACGTCTAGCCGAGCCATTACCTCACCTGCGGGTACCGCCGACACCATGGAAGTGTTAGCTAACGTAGAGCTTTCTATTGAAGAAATGAAAAAGGTAGTACATCAACATCGTGCCATGTTGACCTGGGGTGGCACAGCAAGACTAGCACCTGTTGATGATATTTTAATTTCGGTTGAACGCCCTTTATCAATGGACTCAACCGGACAACTGGTTGCCTCTATTTTATCTAAAAAAATAGCCGCGGGTTCAACACATCTACTCATTGATATACCGGTAGGCCCATCCGCTAAAATTCACAATAACCAAGCGGCGTTAGCCTTAAGAAAATTATTTGAATATATTGGCGATCTCTTTGGTTTACATATCGATGTAGTGATCAGTGATGGCTCTCAACCTATCGGCAATGGTGTAGGCCCTGCATTAGAGGCAAGAGATGTCCAACAAGTGTTAACTAACCACAAAAATGCACCCAGTGATTTACGTGAAAAATCGCTACGTTTAGCCGGTAGGATTTTAGAGTTTGACCCCGATGTAAGAGGTGGACAAGGTTACAATATTGCCCGAGACATTTTGGAATCGGGCCGAGCCTTTGAAAAAATGCAAGCCATTATCCTTGCACAAGGAGCACAACCCAAAAAACAAGGTAAAGCCCCATTAGAATATGCCATGCTCGCAAGTAAAAGTGGCTATATTAGCGCTATAAACAACTTAAATATTGCCCATGTTGCGAGTTTAGCGGGTGCCCCTATAGAGAAAAGTGCCGGTGTTGACCTGATTAAAAAAGTAGCCGATAAAGTCAAAAAAGGTGACACACTTTTTATTATCTATGCCAGTTTTAAAAGTGACTTTGAATTTTCGACACAATTTGCCCATGAGAACAATGCTTATGTGATAGCGAAAAATCCGCCCTCAACAGACGACAACTACTTTATTTAATATAAGTCCTTAGGAGCAACAATGACCTTAATACTAGGCTTTGATGATTATTTGTTACCTGCTCAGCAGCTAGCTAAAAGTTTATCGGCGGCGTTTAAGCAGGTAGAGTTACACCAATTTCCTGATGGTGAAACCAAGGTAACTTTGCCAACAGTACTGCCAAAGCAGATTATTATTTGCCGAACATTAAATAACCCCAATGCAAAAATTACTGAACTGATCATCACAGCAGCAGCCGCCAGAAACCAAGGCGTTAAGCACATCACCTTAGTAGCGCCCTACTTATGCTATATGCGGCAAGATATTGCTTTTAATCCCGGAGAAGCTGTTAGTCAAAAAATTATTGGTAACTTGCTTGCCGCATATTTTGATAGCGTTATTACTATCGACCCACATTTACACCGTATCAATAACCTAAATGAAGCCATTCCCATTACTCAAGCCTGCGCTTTGCATGCCACGAGTGCTATGTCACAATTTTTACAACAACAATTTAGTCATCCTGTTCTTATTGGCCCTGATGAAGAGTCTGAGCAGTGGGTAAAAGCTATCGCTCAACCACACGAGTGGCCTTATGTGATTGCGACAAAAGCGCGTTTTGGTGATAAAAACGTTGCGGTTAGCTTGAACACACAGGATAAAAATAACATTAAAGCCATAAGCTTAAGCAACCGAGACGTGATTATAGTCGATGATATTGCCAGCACTGGAAAAACCCTAGAACAAGCCGTTAAACAAATACAACAACAAGCCCCTATGAGTATTTCAATCATAGTCACTCACGCCTTTTTTGTTGATAACGCCTTAACAAGGTTAAAGGATATGGGTGTGAAAAATATTTGGAGTTCAGACAGCGTATTACATAGCACTAATGCCTTTAGTATTATCGATAAGGTAGCAAGGCAGTTACAAAAGATGAAAATAACAGACTAAAGCCAACCGACATTAAACCTACATAGTGATACGGGTATAACATCACCTTGGCCAATCTTTGCAGCTAAGAATTTATTCCATCAACAGCTAAGCAAAGACAAACAGACCAGAAATCAAAAACTGTCAGCTATTGTTTTCTGTTAACTGAAAGCTGATAGCTATTTTACTAACAGCTTTCGATTCAAACCTAAGGCACTATAGTCCAACCTAGAAAAGACTTAAAAGCGAGCCTTATGATCTTAAAGTTAATGTCACTAACACAATACCATGATCAGTACTTTCGCCATCACGTTCAAAAATAGGATTAATTAAATGTCGGTCATATGTGTGATAGTCACTGACTTGATAAAGACTGTCGTGATAACCGGCATCAAATTCACAGGAAAATAAAAGGTAATCGAGTACCGAGCTGCCAGCACCAAAGTAATGAGTCGGGGTACGCGTTACCTTTTCTGCTTGACTAGCAGGCTTAGTTTCATGGCTGTCATTAGTTTGTGCTACTTGGAATAAATCCCAAGCGTCGCTTAAACAATATTTGGCCAGATAAGCATCACGATCAATCGCAGAAACAAAGCGTAAGGTGTTCGTGAGTAAATGACTTAACACGCCATCAGCTAAGCTATTATTAAAGTCACCCATTAATATCATAGGATGAGCAGTGGCCTCTCGTCGTTCAATCATATCAATCATTAATAAGGTTGCTTCACTACCACGCTGTATAGTGGAACCCCAACCGCCCGCTACTTGTGCTTTTAAGCTCTCAATAATGGTTTTTTCTGCTGAGCGTTTTTTATCTTGCTCATCAACTTCAAGCATTGAACGTTTAGATTTAAAGTGCACCACATAACAGTCACAATGACCCATATGAGGTACTTCAATCGTTGCTCTGATAACTTTACGACTAAAAGAAAAATCATTAGCTAAACCTAAACCTTCGGCAAGTTCAGTGTTTGGTTTTACCGCATTGACTTCAACAATAGGATAACGTGAAGCTATGGCGACAACAGGACGTTGGTAAATAAAATCATCAATGACCAGGGGTTGATCAACCACGGCAAAATAAGCATAACCCTGACCAGCAACTAATGCTTTTAGCGACTCTGTACTAAAAACCTCCTGAAAACCAATAATATCTGGCTGATGTTCAGCCAAATAATCAGCCACCCATTTTTGCTTTTTTTGCCATTGCTCTGCGCTATAAATACGCTCAAAATCATAAAAAGCATTAGGGGGTTCAAGGTAATTGAACAAATTAAAAGTAGCCACTTTAAGTTCGGTATTGGTTTCTGATATAGATACAGCTTCAGAGGAAAATTGCTGATTTATTGCTTTTTTATCTGCTTGGTGGATAATATTAACTCTAAGAAAAAGATGATAAATAATTATACCCTATCGTTTCTTAAAATTATTAACTTAAAAACCAGCAAAATAAATTATCCCAAGTTTTATCCTACTGGTTTATCAAACTACTAGGGTAAAAATCCCTAAAGCTTTATTTTCTGTAAGGTGAATGCGCCGCGAATATCACCCAACTTGAAACCTGTGGCTTGATCGTTTGGATATAACTCGTTCACTTTATTACTTACGTCATCAGCTAACTTGCTGCCATGGCATGCTAGGCATAAACCACCCGTAGGTATTGCCTTCATATAACGCAAAACAGTTTTCTCACCCACTTGCACTACTTCAGAATGTTCCATGGTATTTATATCTTCTCCTACCGCTTTGCGTATTTCAAACTGGCGTAAAATAGTTGCTTCCCAAACATCAGGTGCATTGCTGGTATTACGCACTTTCAGTGAAGTTCGAGCGATATTCCATGCTGACAAGGCAGAATTTTTTTCAGCAATAGCTCCGGCTTGTGTATTACACACCTCTAGTGCTTTGATAGGGCCGGCTGTTTTCATCGTCGTGATTAAGACAGATTTTAAATCGCTGCCAAAAGCCTTTACTAAAGAGCGCGCTTGCTGAATATCTTGCATAGGCAGGGTTTCATCGGCATTAACAAGTAATGGTGACATTACTAAAACACTGGTTAATAACAGATTAATACTGATTGATTTCATATACTTCTCCATTGTTATGGTGTGTTACTGTTTATAAAGAAAATGTAGATTAATTTCCTGTACTTTTGTCATAAATCATCTTATTTTCTGCACATGGAATTAAACCCAGTATTAAAAAAAGCCACTGATTGAGTGAATTAATATCGACACACTCATGATTAATAAAAATATAGCAAAAAATTTCTTGAGTTTTTCTTGGGGTACATTGGTTGCTATTTTTTGACCAAATAAACTACTAACTGAACCAATAAGAGCAAAAATAACAATTACTTGCCAGTTTAATTTTAAATCGATCTGTGTTGAAATAGAAAAGTATTTAATAAAACCTGTTAACGACTGCAGCGTGATTATGGCTAGACTCGTTGCCACGGCATAGACCATATTCATCCGAGTAAATGCAAGTAATGCAGGAACAATAAGAAAACCGCCCCCTACGCCAACCAGTCCAGTAATACTGCCAACAATAGCACCAATAAAAACCAATTTAAGCACAACATTATCGCTAAGCGTTTTGTCAGGAGCGTTAACCTGACCTTTTAGCATTGAAAATGCTGCTAGCAGCATAATCACCGCGAACAGACTTAGCTGTTCACTACCTGAAAAGTAAATAGAAAGCCCGGCTGCAAGATAGCTAAATAACATACTTGGCAAACCAAACTGCAACACAACCGGCCAATGGATCATTTTATTTTGTTGGTATTTTACTGCCCCCGAAAACGCAATGATCCCGACAATGGCGAGTGAGCTTGCAATAGCGGTTTTTTCATCTTGGCCAACAATATAAGTCAACGCAGGCACAGTTAATATCGAGCCACCTGAGCCTAGCAAGCCCAAGCTCAGGCCAATAAGTATCGCAACAAAAATAATAAGCATAAATTCGATCATGATTAATTACTTAAAGGCATTTATAGGTAGCGTTAAATACTGCAAGCCATTATCTGCGGCTTTTGGAAAGTGCCCTGCTCGAATATTGATTTGCACTGAGGGTAAAATCAGTTTTGGCATAGCCAAGGTCATATCTCTTTTATTTCTAAAAGCGACATATTCTTGCGCTGAAACATGGCTATTAATATGAATATTTTTCAATTTTTGCTCGGCGACACTGCTTTGCCAAACATATTGTTCTCTGCCCTCAGCTTTATAATCATGTCCGATGAAAATACAGGTATTGTCAGGCAGCGAAAATATTTTTTGAATGGAGTGATATAAAGTTTCAGCATCACCACCGGGGAAATCACACCGAGCGGTACCATAGTCAGGCATAAATAAAGTATCGCCAACAAAAACGTTGTTATCAATAAGGTAACTTACACAAGCTGGTGTGTGTCCAGGGGTATGTAATACCTTAATGGTGAAACGGCCTAATTCAAGTACATCACCTTCATGAAGAAGTTGATCAAACTGTTGTCCGTCAGTGCAAAATTCAGCTTCAAAATTAAAAATAGGCTTGAATATTTTTTGCACATCAACAATATGTTTACCAATGGCGATTTTACCGGCTAATTTTTTTTGCAGGTATGGCGCCGCTGTTAAGTGGTCTGCATGGGCGTGTGTTTCTAAAATCCATAAGCACTGCCATTTTTTTGCTGTGACAAAATCAATAATTTCATCCGCTAACGCCGTTGATGTCGCGCCTGATGACATATCAAAACCTAATACCGAATCAATAATGACACATTGCTTTGCGACACTGTCTGCTACTAAGTAAGTTGCGGTATTGGTTATTTCATCAAAAAAACACTTTATGGCTAAATCAGTCATTTTAATCTCTATTGAATGGGTATTTAGGTTTTAGACGTTCAAATAAAGGTTAGAACGAAATCAACAAGACAGCTACTATCTAGATTTAATACTGTCAATTTTGTTAGCGGTGATATCAGTTACCTAACCACTACATTAGCATATACTACATTAGATATCACTAATATAAAGTAGTTAATTGTAGCAATGGTTAATCACACTACATTAGTGATAAAGTACTTATCTGCATTGGTGGAACTAACCATATTTTATCTACCAGTAATATGGCATTACTTTCTGAAAAGGTATTTTCTTGAATACAAACCCTGTAAAAATGATTGTTAGTACCGTTTTCGCGCTTTTAGCCTTTGCTGCTAACTCAGTGCTATGTCGGTTAGCCTTGGGCGATAACACCATTGATGCCGCAAGCTTTACTGTTGTAAGACTGGTGTCAGGTATTATTATATTGTTAGCGTTAATCAAGGTAACCAGTAAAACTAAACCAGAAAAGCCAGCAAAAATAGAGAGTAAGTCGAAGGGAAGTTGGCTAGCCGCTAGTATGTTATTTATTTACGCGGTAAGTTTTTCCTATGGTTATATTTCATTAGATACCGGCACCGGAGCACTTATTTTATTTGGTGCGGTACAAATAACCATGATTATTACCAGCGTAATTTCAGGTAATAAGTTGCATATATCAGAATGGTTAGGCTTAAGTATTGCCTTTGGCGGCTTTGCCTATTTAGTTATTCCTAGTTTGACCACGCCGTCATTGATGGGCTTCATGCTGATGAGCATGTCAGGTATCGCTTGGGCCTTCTATACCTTGATAGGACGAAAATCTAAAAATGCGCTTAGCGATACCGCTCATAACTTCCTTAGAACTTTACCTTTTGTGTTGGCCTTGATAATTTTTGGCTTTAATAACGCATACATCACCTCGACAGGATTTTTGCTCGCGGTATTGTCTGGCGCTATTGCCTCTGGCATCGGATATTTTGTCTGGTATATCGCACTGACAACACTGTCAGTCACTCAAGCCGCGGTTGTTCAGTTGTTGGTGCCAATAATTGCAGCTATGGGTGGTGTTATATTTACCAGTGAGTTGATCTCCCTGCGCTTAATTGAGTCATCAATATTGGTACTTGGTGGTATTTTAACGGTAATACTTGGTAGGTACTATTTTGTGCAGTTGCCTGCAAAAAAAGCAGCAAAACTATAATATAAACGTGAAGGGTTTTACCCTATTTCCGAGCAAATCATTAATATTTTGGTAAAGTTAGAAGTCAATATGCAATACCGAGGTGTTAGCTAACAAGCATTGTCAACGCGAGGAATATGTAAAAATGATTTTTTATTGAGGATAATAGCGTAAATAAAGCAAAAAATTAGACCATAACCTAAAGCCAAATTTATACCTGAACTTAAACCAAACAAGCACTGACATATATAGTGTAAATTTAATAAGCTATTAATATAAAAATTTATCAATAGCTAAAAACCTAGATTAGTGACACCTATCTAGGTTTTTCTGTCTTAATTAAAACGCTTCATCTTCACTATAAACACGAACGCTAAGATCACCGTCCATACTGCTAGTCACCAAAAAGTTTATTGGCTTACAACATACTTGGCAATCTTCAATGTATTGCTGTTCCATGTCGGATGAGTCGATCAGCACTTTAATGGTTTCACCACAATAAGGACACCCTATTGACTGCTTAGTTAATTCATTCAATTTTACGTTCTCCAATATTTTTCTAACGACATTCTAAAGATATGACGAGCAAGCATAATTACTCGTTTTTACTCATATTAATGACTTCATAATACGCTAACTAAACTGATTGTTTTATTTTTTTAATCTTAGCAATGGATAAATAACAGCTTTGGTGATTTTACCATGCTGATACTTAACCAAGGGTTGGTTGACATAGCCATTAAATTTATCTGACTGCCAGGGATTTAATAAGGCTGACTCTGCCGGGACATTAGCAATTAATCCTGTGGATTTTTTCTGTTTTACTTTTTTTTTGTTTGAACTGCTACCCTTAGCTGTATCAAGGTTCTTACCAGAAGCATCAGCAGAAGAATCGGCAGGAGCAGCTTCGGCAAAGCTTTTCTCACGACTGGCGGCAACAATACAAATTTTATGTTCAGCGGCGTAAGATAACAAGCTAAATTCAACCTCACTTGCTTCTTGAATATCGAACGGGACAAGTAATACCTGAATATTGTTTAAAGCCGCCAGCTTAATCATTTCAGGTATATTCGCGTCGTCACCCGTTAGCATAGCAATCTTGATCACGCCTTGCTCTAACGGCAACTCTATAATTTTCAGCTCACTTCCTAATGCTGTCCATTGATATCTTTGACAAAAATGTAGCTGTTGTTGTGTTGCAAATATCCCCTGTTCGCTTATTAGCACAGCATGATGCGCTCCATCAATAACTAAACTCGTACACACATATTGAAAAGGTCTTAACACAGCACTGATTTGTTTAATGAGCTCAGTACACAAACAGGCCACTTGAGCCAGTTGCTCAGTGTTATTGGTGATTGCTTTATCTGCGATAAAAAATAATTCGGGTAGTTGAATAATGTCACTAAGGTTGTTTTCAATGTAATGACAAACATCTTCAATAGCTTGCTCGTCAGACTTATAGGTGGCAAAT
The DNA here is from genome assembly GCF_014077065.1 of Colwellia sp. MB3u-4. NCBI lineage: Bacteria > Pseudomonadati > Pseudomonadota > Gammaproteobacteria > Alteromonadales > Colwelliaceae > Colwellia > Colwellia sp. MB3u-4. The sequence goes on from NZ_JACGVE010000066.1 coordinate 126,665, forward strand.
ATCGCGACATTAGCCGTTTCTGGCACAGTATCATTGAGTGTGGCTTCAGTTGCAGTTGCTTGTTGCAGGGCTATTTTTTGCTGTTGATAAAGCTCAGGACGTCGTTGTTTTATAACCTTGGTACCATCAGGACGCAATTTGTTGCTCAACCCTACCCCAGCTAAGTCGATATCAGCAAAAACAAACCCTTCTTCATTGTGATCTAGCTTTGCTAACACCTTGCCATTAGGAGAGACTATTTGGCTATGGCCAACGCCCATCAGGTGCTTTTCAGCCCTTGAACTTTGACTTGAAAAATCGTCACTTTCTGCTGCAGCATATGCTTGTTCTTGCCCTTGTAAGTGCCCATGTAAGTGTTCTTGTAAACATTGTTGTGATGGCTCTGGCTGCCACAGCGAACCAATTTTATTTGCTGTGGCGACAAAGAGATTATTTTCAACTGCTCGAGCAAAGTCATGTAACTGGCTTTGATCTAATGCAAATGAACTTTGCGAATTACATAATAATTGCCCGCCGCCTAAGGCAAGCGCGCGTGATGGTTCAAAGCGAATACCATCGCTACCGGCTAACAGTCCAAGTTGTCCAAAAGGGCTTGTTACAACGCCAGAAACTTTATTGGTGCTAATAAAAAAATCACTTTCTTGGCCTGTCAGCGCTTGTTTATCCGCTTGATGAATTAGCTCTCCAAGCGGTGAAAACAAACAGGAGGTAACACTAATATTTGATTTAATCGCCGGATTTTGGTGATCGCGTGTTAGGTCTTGGCGAAGTGTTACGTTGAGCATAATATAACAATGATGCTTTTTCGCTTGCTGTGCTATCTGTTGTAAAAAATTACCATCAAGTGCTAACGCTTGATGCCAAGCTTGGTTATGGTCGACGTATGAAGACTGAGTATTACAAAATTCAGGCAAAACAATTAACGATGGCTGGCAAACCGCCGCCTGATTTATCATGCGAACACAGCTTGCTAGGTTTTCTTGAACATTTAAAGCGGTGGCAAACTGAGATACGGTGACGCGCATGATTTATATTTTCCAGATAACTAGGGGATTTTTAATTGAGTAAGGTCACAACATGACACTTTATCCACGAGATTATATCATTTACATTAAGTTTGTGACCTTGTTGTTCGCACGAAAAACAGCTCAAGTGAGTAATAACTTAATAAGATTGGACTAAATATAAGCAATACACTCCAATTTATAGTCATTTAGCTACCAATAACCTATTGGGGTAAAAACAGAGACTAAAGCTAACAACCTAGTAACAGCTAACCTTAATAAAATTTAACAGGGTTATGAATAGGCAAAAATAAAGCTCATTGATATCAATGAGCTTTGAGAACTTTTGTTACCCGCTCAAAGCAATAAAACACGGCGCTAAAAATACAGTGTTCTTATGTTAGGGCTAGTTCAGTTTGCTTAACTTTGCTTTTAGCTAAATATTTTTTCAATAATACCGGTAGTATTGTTATGTCAGTCACCAAGGCAATAACCATCGCAATACTGGTTAATAAACCGAACAACATACTAGGTACAAAATCAGAAAAAACCAAGGTACCAAAACCAAGAACAATCACTGTAGTGGTATATATTAAGGCATAACCCACTGATAAATTGGTACTCTTAACCCAAGCTTCACTACTTGCTTGCCCAAGTTTTATTTCGGCTAAATATCGATGGATATAATGAATGGTATCGTCCATTGAAATGCCCATAGCAACGGCAGCAATGGTAATAGTCATTAAATCTAATGGAATCGAAAAAATGCCTAATATGCCCATAATCACTGAGGTGGTAATTAAATTAGGTATAATGGCAATCACCGCCACTTTAAATGATGAAAAGATAATCATCAGTGTTATTGCCATAGCGCCGTAAACAATCAGTATGGTCAGTATTTGCGAATCCAGTAAACGTGACAATATATCTTGATAAAGAATAAACAAACCCGTCAGCGTATACTGCTGTTTGTCGATGCCCAAGGTTAATAATTCCTGATGAATATCTGCCAACAAGTCTGCTCTATTTAAGCCTGCAGTACTGTCTTGCACGCGCATTGAAATGCGTATTTGCTGGTCTTTTTCTGAAAAATAAGCACCAAATAACGCTTGTTGTAACTTAGGGTCTAAACTTTTATAAAGCGCGGTAAGTTCATATTCTGTTAGCGGCTTACCGTTTACCACTTGCGCAATTTTAGTAAAATCTGCAATCGAGGTTATTGCACCAATGGCTTGCTGTTTTGCTAGCATATTTTGAATAGCTGTGACCGTTTGCACCGTACTGGCTGAAATAACTAAACCTGATTTAATTTGATCATCAGGAATATCAAATAACACGTCAAAAGGTGTTGAACCGCCAAATTGTTGATCGATAAACGTTAACTCTTTTCGAACGTCGGTTGATTCACTAAAGTAATTTAAAAAACTATTTTCAGCGGTTAATTTTAAGCAGCCCCACAGGCCAATAGCAGTGACTAGCAGCGAGATAAAAACAATTTTTTTAGGTTGGTTGTTAACAAAATTGGCACTTGCTCTCATACCACGCTCAATTTGGTGGTGCTGTTTTACAAAGTCTTGTTTATTAAATATTGCCAATAATAAAGCGGGGAAAAAAACTAAACTCACAATAAAGCTGACTAACATAGCAACAACCATCATCCAACCGAAACTAATCACCGGCTGAACACCACTAAATATCAACGAGCCAAAACCAATAGCTGTGGTTAATCCGGCATAGAAACAAGGTTTAATTTTTTGTTTAATAGTTGAAAGTACTAGTTTTTTATGTGACCAGTCACTATTTTCAGTGACGAGTTCTTGATAATGAACAATCAGATGAATGATCATGGCTAATGACAAAATTATTTGCAGAGCAAAGACGTTAGCGGAAATAACCGTGACTTTAAAATCAAGTGCGGCTAATAAACCTATAGTCATCACTACACTGGCTGTACAACAAACAATGGGTAATATTACCCAACTTAATTGTCTAAACAAAAACCACAACAGCACAATAACCACCAAGATGATCAATGAACCGAAAAGTACTAAGTCATTCTCAATAATTTGAATTAGCTCATAAGACAGTAAGTTATTACCACCGAGGTAAAAGTCACCATCTTTTTTGTAAGGTAATAAAATAGCGCGAATTTTTTCAATTTCATCATTACGGGTTTGTTCAAATTTTTTATTGTAGGCTTGTTGTTGCTGTTTTAACGCTTCAAGGGCATTAAGCTCTTGTTTAGTTAGGTCTCTGGTTAATAAATGACGTTTTATTGCAATAATATCGTGATTAATTTGCGCTACTTTTTGCTCTGACTTAAAAACTACCTGTAACGACAGCGCAGTTTGGTCTTCGTTAACCAATAAGCCTTCATATAATGGGTGTTTTTTTAGACTTAGCGATAAGGTGTTTTCATCAAACTTTTGCTTTTCCCAAGTTAGGTTTTCAACTTCAGCAGAAAATGTTTTCGCTGAAGAAAAAATAGGCACATTAACAATACTTTTTACTTGTTTAACGCGAGGAATTGCTTCTATTTCATTACCAATAGTAGCAATGGAATTAAGAATAGCTGCTGAAAATAACTGACCCTTATGTGGTTTGAAGGCAATTAATATAAACTCTTCAGAGCCATAACGTTGTTCAGAAAGCTGGGTTAGAATGTAATGCTTATTATTATCAACCAATAAAGTATCAGCCGATGCATCTATTTCAAAATGCTTTGCCTCCCAAGCTAATGCGGCGGTCAATAACGTAAAAGCAAGACAAACAACATAAGCCCACATAGTCGAATTTGGTTTAAACATCATTCTTCTACCACTGGATTAATAGTATTCACCGGCATGGTTGTTGACTGTTTTTGCTGTTCAGTTTTAAAAATTTCGTTTCGACGTTCTTGACCGTCACGCTGTAAGTTTTGCATATATAAATTACGCACAAACTCATAAGGGTTTTCAACCTTGGCCAAAACATCAGGATATTTAGCTAAAATAGCGGTTTGCGCTTGTATGCCATCAACAAACAATAACTGCTGGGCCAGTGTGTCGTCATTAATATAATTAAGAGGATGTGCAAAGTAGTTAAAAGTTAATGACGCTGTGTCACGAAAATCAGACGGACCAAGTAAAGGTAAAACAAGATAAGCGCCATGCCCAACCCCATAAGTGGCAAGGGTATCACCAAAAGTGGTTTTATTGCGCTCAAATTCCATCAAACTATTAGCGGGATCAAATAAGCCAAGTAAACCTAAGGTGGTATTTATCAGCACGCGAGTAATAATTTTCCCCGACGCTGAAAATTCACCTTGTAATAAATGGTTAACAGCATAAAGTGGCTCACGTAAATTATAAAAAAAATTCCGTATACTGGTGTCAACCGGCTTAGGCACAAGGTTTTCATAGCCCTTCGCTAATGGACTTAATACGTGACGATAAATCGTATCGTTAAATTTAAAAATAGGCTCGTTGATAAAACGCAATGAGTCTTCAGGTGCCTGATAGCTGACTACACTGGGTAAATTTTGCTCAGCGGCTATTTCATAAGGACCTTTGATTGGCTGTTCACTATTGACTGATTTTTTACTAACAATTGCTTTTTCAGCTAAGTTATCGCTTGAAGACGAACACCCTACTGCTATTGATAACGTTAATATTATTAATAGATAGTGCCGTATGCTTTTATGAATTTTGTTGTTCTGGGCTAAAGTAGGACTTACGTTTTTTTTTATTATTATCATTATTAATTCTCTTCAACGTTTTAATGCATTGCTCATTAAACAGAAATGGCACCCAACAAATTTACTCTTATTTTTGCACAATTGCTTTAATTAAAAATTGCGATCTAACCATAACTAAAATTTTTGCCAGCCCTTGCATAAAATCGCTTTGATTAATTATGTTAACCATGACAGCGTTAACATGACTTAAATAGTTTAGAAAAGAGATAGGAACAGCAACAACAACTGCTAGGCTAAATATCGCTAAACTTGGCGAGTTACTTAGTTATTTAGTTATTTAGTTATTTAGTTATTTAGTTA
>NZ_JACGVE010000067.1:0-60455 GCF_014077065.1 Colwellia sp. MB3u-4
TGGCTTGCTAAGTAACTGTAAGAACCTTTATCACCAAGAAAAGCGACACTAACTGATGGCTCTTGTATATTTGGATTGGCTAAGGTTTGCAGGTAAGCCTGCTGATTAAGCACGGAATCTTCAATAATGGTTTGAAAGACACTGGTCACGTAATGCGCATCTAAGCCTAGTTTTTTACCTTGGGTGATCAAGCGGATCAGTAACTCTTGTTCGCGCTGTTGGTCTCTTACTGGACGAATGAGATGAGCTTTGCTTTTCGCAACATTTAAAGTAAGGGCGCGGCGTTCAGCAAATAATGCCAGTAGTTGCTGATCGAGTTGGGTAATTTTTTCACGTATTTTATTTAAATCTAATGCTTCGTTCACCGCGTTTTCCTAATAGGTAGTTATGAGTGTATTCGCTTTTATTATCATATTCTGCGAGTTATTTATTACTGTTACTTGTTGCGACCACTAAAACTAAAAAACCTCCATTAGGAGGTTTTTAGTGAATGCCAAAACCTAAAGCGCGCTCAGAGAACTGAGAGAAAGAAAGTGTTAAAGAAAAAGGCTAGTTTTGTCATTTGCATAGCTTTACTTTAGCCACCATCACACCAGAGTACAACCGTTTCTTTATGCCAATTTTTATCTAAAGGGATAAAAAAGGCTTATCAGCAAGAATTTTGACCAAGACACCGCGAATAACTGATGTCTAATCACTGATGTCTAATCACTGATGTCTAATCACTGATGTCTAATAACTTAAACGTGATAGCTAATCACTATTATCTGTCAGTTAAATACATTGATAGATAATAGTGAAAGAACTCATGATGCCAACCCCCCATATTAATGAACGTATGACGCCTATATTCATTAAATAGGCAATATTGTAAAGCACTCTGGCAACAATATGGGTAATAGCGAGTTGCTCGATAAAAACGCCGGTGTTTTGTGTCGCTATGGCTAACAAGACGGCAGGGGCGAAGATAAGCAGCGATTCAAAGGCATTTTGATGTGCGGCAAAAGCTCTAGCGCCAAAGCCGGTTAGCTTCGCTTGTTGAGCACGAGGGTGATTGTTGTTGTAACCGCCCATGTTATGCATGGCAATAGCTACCGGAATTTTGGCAATAAAAGGTAATAGGGTGGCGATAAATAAACAAATAATTAAGGTGGTCATTATTGTTCCTTGGTATGTTGATAGTTTGGGTTACTTTGCTTCGCTTCACTTCACTAGTAACTGAGTAAAGTCAGTGTGTACTTGCTTGGGCCGGGTAAAAAGCTAGAGGCTTGACCTTTTATCCAACGCTCATGTCCTAAACCATAATATGGACTCCAAGGATGACCTGATTGACTGGTGGGCATATGAAAAATGCCACTTTCTTCGTGTCCAGGAGAAACCACCATGCGCTGCGAGGCACCAAATGATTGTCCTTGCACTCTTGGCATGTAGCTATCACCGGGTAATTCTACTTCAGGCATATCAAGCCATTGGCCAATAAATGGCACAGCACGACTTAATGGGTGCTGAATTTTGCTGATATTTTGTTTACCCCAAGTGGCGTTCGCCAGTGTGCTTGATTCGGTCATTTGACTGAGTGTTGTCTCAAGGCTAGCTTCAAATAAGGCCGACCAACTTTCATGACTACGCCAGAGAAAGTTCTCGGGCTGCTGATTGATTAACTGCCATAATGGCGTTTCTATTTGGTGACGTATGCTATGAAAACTGTAACTTTTATCAAGCTTGGTCATATTTTCATTGAAAATTTCAAACACTTGCTCTCTGACGGCTAAGCGAAAATTTCTGATCAGGCGATAGGCAACAGAATCTGTGCTTGCTGACAAATGTTCAACATCGATAATTTTCTTCACTTTATACCAGTCATGATGCTTAGCCAACATGGCGTCAGTAAGTACATCAGACAAGATAAATCTTTGCCAACGTAATAAAAATTTAGCCCGGTTATCAAGGGCAATATCGAGTAAGGCTTGTTCATCAAACGAAGCTTTAGCCTCGAGGTTTTGTTTTATTTGTGAAGACCGCGCACCGATGGCATAGCCGCCATTACCGACTTTGTTCAACATATCGCCACCAATAACCCGTGAATTTGCTGTCCATAAGCGCGAATTGTCTGGGTTGATGACTTTGGGATACGCTTCAGCTGGCAAAAGTCCTAACCATTTATTTTCGCCATTGGCCCAAGATGTCGGTATTTCACCAAAATTTGCGCTGCGTTGTGGGATCGGCCCCATGATGGTCCAGCCAATATTACCTTGTTTATCGCCCACCATTAAGTTTTGTGCGGGTAAGCCGGCACGAGCCGCAATAGCGAAGGCCTGCTCTACATTGGTAGCGGTTTCAAATTCAACAATAGCCATGTTAACCGCGGCTTTGTCGTGAGCAATCCAACGATAGGCAAGTAAATCGCCTTGAGCATTTTCACCGATCACAGGTCCCCAAATGGTATCAGTTACCGTGATGTCGACCGCTTCTTGATCTTTTACTGCGATAATTTGTTTACGTTTGATAAAGTTTTGGTAGCCATCGGGCGTTAAGTATTGGCTTTTATCGGCATTGGTTTCAAGAATGATCACATCGCTCCAGTCGCCATAACTGTTGGTAAAGCCCCAAGCAATATGACCGTTGCTGCCAATAATAATGTTGGGTGTGCCAGGTAATGTTGCGCCGGTGACTTTGATGGCCGTATTATCGACACTTTGATATTCAAAAGAGGCTCTAAACCAAGTGTTTGGTACCCGAATGCCCAAATGCATATCGTTGGCAACCATAGCGCTGCCGGTTGAACTGATATTACCGGCAATAGCCCAATTATTTGAACCTGGGAACTCTTCATTTAAAGCTGCTTTTTCTCTGGCCAGTGGTGAGGAAAACCCGTCAGCTATCAGCGGGTCTAGCGCTTGATGCTTTAGCAAAGCCGCCATACCTTCACTCGATGCAGAAGGCCACGCTGCTTTTGGTAATGGCGATGCAGGAAACTCAGTGCCATCTATAGCCGCATCCCAACGACTGCCTTTAGGGTTAAGAAAAGCATACACTTCAGAGCTTAAAAGCGAATGCATTAAGCCTAGGGTTCGTTCGCGCTTTCCGTCTTGATACTGTAAGTCGATATACATACTGAGTACGGTTAAAATGGTATCTTCTTCTTGCCATTCGACGGGGGCTTGGCGTAGTAGTAAATATTCAAATGGTGGCGCTTTAAGGTATTTTAAGCCCTGATTTACCCCGCGGGTGTAGGCTTTTAGTAGGTCTAAATCTGCGGTTGATAATTGTGACACTATGTTAGTAGCGCGTTCACGAAAACGATGGCGGCGAATGTCACTGTCATAGGCTATTGCGGCGTCACCAAATAGGCTGGCAAGTTCGCCAGCTGAATTTCGGCGTAATAAATCCATTTGAAAAAAGCGTTCTTGAGCATGAACAAAGCCTGTGGCGATGGCGATGTCTAAGCGATTATCTGCTTTGATGGTGACAATACCTTGCGAGTCTCGCTCTACAATAGTGCTGGCAGATAAGCCATAAAGTGTTTGCTTACCGTCTAATTGTGGTAAGGCACTGTCGATTTGACTGTATATCCAAGTACTCAACGTCGCGATAACTAAGAAGAGAATAAATAGTATGCCGATCAGCGTATTTTTTAAATGTTTCATTAGGCTTAGCAAAGTAAACAATTTCGATAGCGTAGAGTACCTTAAAACAAATGAAGTTTGAATCTTGATGATTCGCTAAATTCATCCTAACCATAGATTACAGTTACATAAAGAGATACACATATATACATTTGGTAAAATCCGATGCTTGGCTGAAATTGCCTTGCTGATTTTATTTGATGTTACACTCATGCTATTGGTATTCAGATGTATGGGTATTAAGATGGTTTGCCAACAAAAGGCTTAAGATGATGGTAGAGATGAAATTAAAATGACGAGTTGCGCAAATAATAATTTTGCCATCATAGTGTTGGCAGCAGGGCAGTCGTCTCGTTTAGGTCAGATGAAGCAATTAATTAATATCCACGAACAAAGCTTAGTTGAATGGCAATTAGCGCAAGCTTTAAAGGTGACAAGTCAGGTCTATTGCGTTTTAGGTTTTAATGCCAGCCAAATTCAAGCGCGTATTGACCATCTCCCCATCAAGACTATTATTAATAGCAAGTTCTCAGACGGTATGGCGTCATCGATTGCTGTTGGTGTTGCAGGATTAGCTGCTAATATAAAAGTGGTTATGATCGTATTAGTTGACCAATGGCAGCTAACCTCAGCTGATTTGATTCGTCATCAAGGTTATTGGCAAGCTAATCCTCATGCTATTGTTGTTGCACAAGACTTAAGGGCAGTTGCGTCAAACGAAAAAGAAAACATTGGCCCGCCGGTGATATTTTCTCAAGACTATTTTACTGAATTAACCCAGTTAACAGGTCAGCAAGGGGCAAAGCCGCTGCTAGCGCAATACCAAAATAAATTATTAAAAGTACCACTCGCGCATGCGTTTATTGATATAGATACACCAGAGCAATTAACATACATGGTTAAAAAGCTTGGTATTAATACATAACATCACTAGCTAACGCTAGGCTTAATCAAAGCAAGACTAACCAAAGCAAGGTTCAACAAACTTAAAGGAAATGATTGTATGATCACCTTAACGGTCAATGGTAAAGAACATCAATTTAATGATGATGGCGATATGCCCTTGTTGTGGGCATTAAGAGATATTTTAAAATATACCGGTACCAAGTATGGTTGTGGTAAAGGCTTATGTGGCGCTTGTACGGTTCATGTTGATGGCCAACCTGTTCGCTCATGTGTTATGCCAGTGTCGGCTATTGCGCAGCAAAAAATCACCACGATTGAAGGACTTTCTGAGCATGGAGAACACCCGGTTCAACAAGCGTGGCAAGCATTAAATGTGGCACAGTGTGGTTATTGTCAGTCAGGACAGATGATGTCAGCGGTAGCATTGTTAGACCGCAAACCTACACCAAACGATGAAGATATTGAACTCGCCATGAGTGGTAATATTTGTCGCTGTGGTACTTATCAACGCATCAAACAAGCGATTCACCTTGCCGCTGACTTGGGCACTGAAGTAAAAGGAAGCGGATCATGAAACATATTGAAAATGTTAGCCGTCGCGGCTTCTTAAAAACACTCGGTATCAGTTCTACGGCTTTGGTGCTTGGGGTGCAATTACCGTCCATGCTAACGATTCCAAAAGCCTTGGCAGGTGTTATAGCCGCTGATAAATTTTCACCCAATGTTTATGTCCAAATAGGTAGCGACAATATAGTCAGTATTGTGGTGCATAGGTCAGAAATGGGTCAAGGGATCAGAACCAGCATTCCGATGATTGTCGCCGACGAACTCGGCGCTGATTGGCAACAAATAACCGTTGTACAAGGTTTAGGTGATAAAAAATATGGTAGCCAAAATACTGATGGCTCACGCTCGGTAAGACGTTTTTATCAACCCCTGCGAGAAGCTGGTGCAACGGCACGTATGATGCTGCAACAGGCGGCAGCCAAGCAATGGCAAGTTGATGTGAGTGAAACCGCAGCGCTAAATAGCACTATTGTCCATAAAGAAACGGGTCGAACATTATCTTTTGGCAGCTTAGTTGCCATAGCAAGCACGCTAGCCTTGCCTGCACAATCGGCCTTAATATTAAAAGATAAGAAAGATTTTAATCTTATTGGCAAATCGGATGTGGCTTTAGTTGACGGTGAAAAAATCGCAACAGGTGCTACTACTTACGGTTTTGATGTTGAATTAGACCAGATGCAATATACTGTTATTGCTAGGCCACCGGTACTGGGGGCAAAGGTTAAATCATTTAATAGCGCGGCGGCAAAAGCCATTGTGGGTGTTATTGATGTAGTGCAATTACCTGATTTAGAAGAGCCTGCGGTATTTAAACCTTTAGGGGGCGTTGCCGTTATTGCTAAAAATACTTGGGCGGCAATGAAAGGTCGAGAAGCATTAGCAATGCAATGGCATGAAAGTGCGCATCAAAGTTACAACAGCGATGATTATAAACAAGCATTAGCAAAAAGCTGTGATAACCCGAGCAAAGTGTTGCGCAGTAAAGGTGATGTAGGTAAAGCATTAATTGCGGCTAAACAAGTGATCACAGCATCCTATTATGTGCCGGAATTAATTCATGTCCCTATGGAGCCACCAGCCGCTGCCGCACATTTTCATGACGGTATTTTTGATATTTGGGCTTGTACTCAAACACCACAGTCAGCGCAAAGTACCGTGGCACAAATTACCGGTATTGCGCCAGAAAATGTCAATATTAATGTCACTTTATTAGGGGGTGGCTTTGGTCGAAAATCTAAGCCTGACTTTATTGTTGAAGCCGCGATACTCTCTAAACAGTTAAATGTGCCCATTAAAGTGATGTGGACTCGCGAAGATGAAATTCAAAATGGTTATTATCATGCGGTTAGTTATCAAAAGCTTGCGGCCGGTATTGACGAAAATGGCACGGTGACTGCGTGGCAACATCATGTGGCAGAGCCGCCTATTGGCTCAACGTTCAGCCAAGGTGAAGACTTAATTGGCTCAGAAGCTGATTTAGGCTTAATTGATATGCCCTATGATATTGCTAATGTCAGTTGTGCTGCCGGCAAAGCGCCAGCCCATACTCGTATCGGCTGGATGCGTTCAGTCACCAATATCAACCATGTTTTTGCAGTAAGTTCATTTGTGGATGAGCTGGCCCAAGCAAAAGGTTTGGACAGCAAAGACAACTTAATCGCTATGTTGGGCGCAGATCGTAAAATTGACTTCTCTAAAGAGCAGGCTAAATACGGAAATTATGGTGAAACACTAGAGAAATTCCCTGTTGACACTGCACGTATGAAAGCCGTAATAGAAAAAGCCAGTACCATGGCAAAGTGGGGCAGAAAGCTACCTAAAGGCCATGGTTTAGGTATTGCTATGCATCGAAGCTTCGTTAGTTATGTGGCTTGTATTGTTGAAGTATCAGAAAACAGTGACGGGAAAATTAAAGTTAATGACGTTTGGATGGCGGTAGATTGTGGTTTAGCGGTAAACCCTGAACGCATTCGCTCGCAAATGGAAGGCGCGGCTATTTTTGCTTTATCATTAACCTTTTTTAGTGAACTAACCGCGAAAGATGGGGCCATTGAGCAAAATAATTTTGACAGTTATCAAGTAGCTCGAATTGCAGATACCCCAACCACACATGTAGAAATAATTGACAGTGACGCGCCTCCAGGCGGTGTCGGTGAGCCGGGTGTTCCGCCTATTGCCCCTGCTATTTGTAATGCTATTTTTAATGCTACAGGTAAGCGTTATCGAGAATTGCCATTAAAAAAATATGGTATAGTGTAAATACGCATGGTTAGCTAGCTGCAGCGGTTTTAGGCTGTGCTAGCGGCCAATCTAATTTGATAAATTAATCAGAAAAAAGCAGCAAATTATGCTGCTTTTTTATTGAATGCTGTAAAATGGTAAACGAACTGATAAAATAGTAAAAATCGATATTCAATTGGTATTCTACCATAGGAAAATAGATGGCTTCATTACAAGACCAGTTGCTTAAAGCAGGTTTAACCACCAAGCAAAAAGCACGACAAGCAAATAGTGATAAACGCAAAACAGGCAAACAAAAGCGCAGTGGCGTCAAGGTTGACACTAGTTTACAAGAGCAAGTTAAACAAGAGCTTGAGCTGGCGAAAAAAGACAAGCTAGCCCATGATATCGCCTTGAATAATGAAAGAAAACAAACCTTAGCAGCAAAAGAGCAACAGCAGAGAATTTTACAAATTTTGCAACATCATCAAGTGAGCAATGTTAAAGGCGAAGCAGAATATAATTACACTTTTAATAGCAAAATTAAGAAGTTATTTGTTGATGCTGTCACCCATAAAGCCTTAGTTAATGGCCGTTTAGCCTTATGTGGTGTCAATGATACAACTTATATCGTTACCACCGAAACGGCAGAAAAAGTAGCGAGTTTAGATAAAGCAGTTATTTTGGTGCAAAACACCAAGGTGGCTGATGAAGTTATTGCTGAAGATGACCCTTACGCAGAATTTCAAATTCCTGATGATATGATGTGGTAATAAAATCATGTCATTCTTTTAGTTTATTTACTTAACAGTGAGCACAAACCCTACTATGTTTTTAATTCGTTGGCCGATTGGCCGTTTAATTTTGTTATTAAATTTTATATTTTCTCCCAGTGCGCCAAAACGCTCGCCACAACTACAAAAAGAAGTGGATGCTAGTACGGCACATTTAAGCTTGTATCAATTACCTGCTTGTCCATTTTGTGTGAAAACCCGTCGCGCTATGAAGCGATTAGGCTTAAATATTGAATTACGCAATATAAACCAGCATGAGCAATACCGTGAAGAGTTGATCCGAGAAGGTGGTAAAAGAACCGTACCTTGTTTAAAAATTATCAATGCAGATCAATCAATTACTTGGATGTATGAATCAGGTGAGATTATTAACTATTTAGAGAAGTTTTCTCGTTAAGCACTATATTTAATTAAACATGACTTTTAATTAAATATTGAGCTTTTATTAAGAATTTTTTCACCTCTTTATGGGTCTGTATATTGCAAGTTAATCAGATGGCTATAACTAGATCGATCAGAGGTGAAAATGTTAATTAACACGAAAAAAAACCATCAACTGTCCGAGCAGCAAGTAACAGACGAGTCAGTTTATTATGGTCGACGTGAGCTGTTAAAGAAGCTTGGTTACCTAGGTGCGGGTAGTTTATTAGCACAATCTGCCAGTACGAATGCTGGCGCACTAGACTTTTTCAGTAGTAAAGAAGCCGAGGTGTTTAAGCGTCAAGCCTTAAAGTTTGCGCCAGCAGGCGAGTCTTTACAAATACTCACCCCTGAAGCTAAAATTTCCAGCCATAATAATTTTTATGAATTTGGTACGGGTAAGAGCGATCCCGTTGAAAATGCGCAAGGATTTAAGGTTAACCCTTGGCAACTAAGCATTTCTGGTGAAGTCGATAAACCTTATACCTTAGGTTACGATGATTTATTTAAACACTTTCCCTTAGAAGAACGTATCTATCGTTTACGCTGTGTTGAAGCATGGTCAATGGTTATTCCATGGGTAGGTTTTGGCTTAGCAGAGTTAATTAAAAAAGCAGCACCTAATTCACGAGCAAAATATGTCGCCTTTGAAACTTTATATGATCCAGAGCAGATGCCAGGACAAAAAAGTCGAATGGGCGGAGGTGTACAATACCCCTACGTAGAAGGTTTACGTATTGATGAAGCTATGAATCCGCTAACGTTTATGAGCGTAGGTTTATACGGTAAAACCCTACCCGCGCAAAATGGTGCGCCTATACGATTAGTTGTGCCGTGGAAGTATGGTTTTAAAAGTATTAAATCCATTGTCGGTATAAAATTAGTTGAGCATAAACCACCCACAACCTGGAATATACTCGCTGACAGGGAATACGGCTTTTATGCCAATGTTAATCCAGCTGTAGATCATCCGCGTTGGAGTCAGGCAAGTGAGAGACGTATAACCACTGGCGGCTTATTTGCCCGTAATCGTATTGCGACCTTACCATTCAATGGCTATGGTGAGGAGGTTGCTCACTTGTATAAAAATATGGATTTAAGGAAGCACTATTAGTGCAAACTAAGGCAACTGGGGTGAGTAAAGAGGCTTTAAAAGCCGTATTTTTACGCAATAGAGTGATGTTACTTAAAATTGCGATTCACTTGCTGGCTTTTTTACCCTTATTTGTCCTGTATTTTTTAGCCTTTACCGAGCAGTTGGGTGCAGACCCTGTAGAAGAGGTTATTCACTTTACCGGTATGGGCGCCTTTAATTTATTACTGATTTCTCTGCTGGTAACACCGGTTGCGAAAAAATATCGCCAAGGCTATTTATTACAAATAAGGCGATTACTGGGTTTGTATAGCTTTACCTATGCGATGTTTCATTTACTGAATTTTTTAGCTTTTGAAGTGCAATTTGATCTTGTGCTATTTTTTGACGAGATTATTGACAGACCTTACATTACTGTCGGTATGGCAGCGTTAATGATACTTTTTTCTTTAGCAATCACTTCAATAACCGCACTAAGGCGCAAAATGGGTACAAAGTGGCAAAAGTTACACAACGGGGTTTATCTCGCGGTATTACTGATTGCACTACACTTTTTTTGGTCAGTAAAATCTGACATTGTTGAACCCATGATATATTTTACTATGGCCGTATTACTATTAATTTTACGCAAAGATAAAATTAAGCGTTGGTTTAAGTCATCATGATTGGTTTTTTAGTCAAAAAAAACGAAGGCATTAGCCTTCGTTTTATATCTTAGATGTGATACCTAAGGATATTAAATCGTTTGGTTTTAGTCGTCTCGAGCAGTAACTTCAAGCAAGTGATAACCAAATTGAGTCTTAACAGGCCCTTGTACTTCATTCAATGGCGCTGTAAATACAACTTCATCAAACTCTGGCACCATTTGGCCGCGACCGAAAGAGCCTAATGCTCCACCTTGCGCTTTAGAAGGACAGTTTGAATGCGCTTGTGCGATGGCAGTAAAATCTTCACCGGCGACTATTTGTTGCTTTAATGTTAGACATTGCTCTTCAGTATCTACCAATATATGACGTGCTGACGCTTTTGACATTGTGTCTCTCTTATTCATTACTTTAAAATTTATCGGTGGACTTTAACGTATTTTTTTTGAGAATAGAATAGCCAAAAAGATAAATTATATTACTTAAGGTAAAGGGGGGTATAACCGACAAACTAAATAACCTGATAAATTGAGCGTATATCTCTTGATAATGTAATTGATTATCAACTTCATAGATTAAATCTTAGTTGGTTTTTATTCCCCGCCACTTGCGGTGCAAAAAGGAAGATAACCTAACTATCTAAAGATACCCCGTTTTGCGTAGCAAATTTCGCCTCAGCGAAACCCTTGGGACGTGGAGTATTAAATTATCTGGGTATTGGTCTACATAGCCAGTGATTGTTTCTGTATTTGAGCTAGTTAGAACTATTTTTATTTTAAATTATGCTTAATAAAACCTGAGTTAAAAATAGTATTGATAGTGCTTATAACGCCTGGGGTGATATTTCATTTCAGCTAATAATTTATGTCATTCAAGTTATTATAATAACTCAAGTGATTAATTATAATAGTGAGTGGATTAAAGCTTGCTGCATATGACACTCTTTGGTGTTGCTCACCTTATTAAGTATCTTTTAAGCCCATTTTTTTTAAAAAAGTCATCATTAAACACCACTTTGTGAATGATGATTGTAATAAATTAAGGCCAATAAAAGCGGTAAACCATAACCAATTTTGTGAATAGGTTACGGCTAAATAAAGTGAAATTAAAATCATAATACCTGCAACTAGACGAAGTGCTTCATTAAGTGTCATGAGAATATCCTTTTGAGTTAAAGCTTAAGTTAAAGTCAGAATATGTACTTTATTAGGTACATTAGTAAAGTCTAATGTAATTATATTAGGTTTTGCTAATGTAAAAAGCAAGGGTAATTAAAATTAATTTTGATCCGTAAGTTGCATCAAGAGCCAAACTAATGAGCGCTAAAGCTAGGTGATTAAGTTGAGCGACTCTTTTTAGTGACTCTCTTTAGTGACTACGCTCAGTGGTTATGCACAGTGGCTATGGTTTGGTAGGATTTTTTAGTGATTAGGTTTAAGTGAAACACCGGCATTAAAAAACCGCTAAAGGGCGGTTTTTTTACTATCATCAATCAGATTAAGTGCCCTTAACTAGTACTCAGTATAAATTGCTCTGAACTTTACTGACCCTAGCATTGGCCTGTAATGCTTTCTTGCTATTTTTAGCAATCAAGCTAGATTTTTTCTTGGAATCTTTTTCGCTAATATTTTTGTTTTTACTGTCGGTGCTGGTGGATGAAAAGTCAAAATAGGCGAGTACTTGTTGCAGCTTGTCATTAAATTTAGCCGCAAACTCAAAGAGAGAATTTTTTTTAGCAAACTTATGTGGTGCTAAGTTTGCAAAATCAGTGACTTTAATCCCCAACGATGGTTGTTGAGATATTTGAGAAGTTGACTGTATAGTGATTTGACTGTATTGATTGAATACTTCGCTGGTAATACTGGGGTAAGCGTAGTTATTAACAAGCTTATTTGTTGGTGATTTTACCTCGCTAACAACCTTGTTTATGATTAAAACAACTTTAGCTTGGTTTTTCACTTTAGGTGCTGCTTGAGGTGCTGCTTGAGTTGCTGAGCAGTATAAGCCTAATAAACCAATCATAAGCAATATAGCGCCACTTAAGTTAGGTTTCTTTGGTGCTGTCTTTTTAGGTCCTGTCTTTTTAATTATTCTCATTAAATTGTTACCCCGTATCCTTCCTTGGTGTAACGATTGTACCATTGTGTTACAAATTAATATAGATAGGGCTTGTGTTTACGCGATAACAATATGTTGATCTGGGTGTTTTGTCAGGCCAATAACCTGATTTAGTTTATAATTGGCTTATTATAATTTGCCTAATTTACTGATAGAGCCATTAGTCCAGTAAGCTAGTCCAGTAAATCAGTCCAGTAAATCAGCTCAGTAAATTTTGGCTCTATGCAGACTGCGATGTTGAATAAATCACACCAGATCAGCTGTTTTTTAACCATAAAAAAAGGCCGGTGCTGATAAATACTATGATTTATTAGCACCGGCCTTTATTTAGTACCAAGCTTTAGGTGGTTTCAGCTATAGTCTTATTTGGCTTGAGCTTTAAATAACAGTCTATTGTTATGTAATAAAGGCTCAGTATAACCGTTAGGTTGTTTGTCGCCTTGAAGCACTAATGCTAGTGCCGTTTGAAAAGCTATGCTGTTGTCAAAGTCATTCGACATAGCGTGATATTGACTATCACCTTGGTTTTGTTGATCAACAATGGTGGCCATTTTTTTCAAGCTGGCTAGCACTTGTTCTGGTGTGCAAATGTTATGTTGTAACCAATTAGCCATATGCTGACTTGATATTCTTAAAGTCGCGCGATCTTCCATTAAGCCAACATTATTAATGTCAGGCACTTTTGAACAACCAACGCCTTGATCAATCCAGCGTACAACATAGCCTAAAATTCCTTGTGAATTGTTGTCTAACTCATCTGAAATCTCTTGTGCTGACCACTGGGTATTTTCTGCTAAAGGTATAGTTAAAATATCATCGACGTTTGCCGGTACACGGTTCTTCAGTTGCTGCTGCAATTGCAATACATTCACTTTATGGTAATGCAAAGCGTGCAAGGTTGCTGCGGTTGGCGAGGGTACCCATGCGGTATTGGCGCCCGCTTTCACATGATTAATTTTTGTGGCTAACATATTGGCCATTTGATCAGGTATTGGCCACATGCCTTTGCCTATTTGTGCCTTGCCACTAAAACCACAAGCTAAGCCAACATCGACATTATTATCTTCATAAGCAGAAATCCATTTAGTTAATTTGATATCTGCTTTTCTGGCCATAACGCCGGCAGCCATTGAGGTATGAATTTCATCACCGGTTCGGTCAAGAAAGCCAGTATTGATAAATACCACGCGCTCTTTTGCCTGATAAATACAGGCTTTTAAGTTAACACTAGTGCGGCGTTCTTCATCCATAATACCCATTTTTACCGTATGACGAGGTAGAACTAATAGGTCTTCAACTCGGTCAAATAATTCATTGGCAAAAGCCACTTCTTCAGGACCATGCATTTTAGGTTTAACAATATAAACTGAACCTGCGTCACTGTTGCGTAAAGTGTTTTTTTGATTAACGTCGTATGTGGATATTAATGAGGTAATAACAGCATCCATGATGCCCTCAGGTACTTCATTGTTGTGCTGGTCAATAATGGCATTGTTGGTCATCAAGTGGCCAACGTTACGGACAAACATTAAGCTGCGAGCTTTTAGTTTGCCTTCTGTACCATCAAGCTTTTGAAAACATTTATCAGGATGCATCAAACGGGTTTGTTGTTTACCTGATTTTTCAAAAGTTTCAGATAAAGTGCCTTGATTTAAACCAAGCCAATTTTTATAGGCAATCACTTTATCTTCAGCGTCAACTGCGGCAACCGAATCTTCACAATCCATGATAGTGGTTAATGCTGACTCCATTGAAATATCACTAACACCCGCTGTATCGCTTTTTGCAATCGTGCTGTTTTGATCAAATTCAACGATAAAGTGTAAATCGTGGTGTTTAAAAACCAACTCATTGGGCGACGTTTGCTCACCGGTAAAACCAATAAATAATTCAGGCTCAGCTAAGTAGGTGCTTTCACCATTACTGAGTGTAACAACCAGCGCATGGTTAATTATTTGATAACTT
This sequence comes from Colwellia sp. MB3u-4, assembly GCF_014077065.1. Classification (NCBI taxonomy): domain Bacteria; kingdom Pseudomonadati; phylum Pseudomonadota; class Gammaproteobacteria; order Alteromonadales; family Colwelliaceae; genus Colwellia; species Colwellia sp. MB3u-4. The sequence goes on from NZ_JACGVE010000067.1 coordinate 14,354, forward strand.
CTAACATCTGTGTGAGAGCCATTAACTAAAGGAATAGTTTGGTCTAAAAAGTCGCGAGCAAAGGCGACAACTTTAGCCCCACGTGCAGGGTTATAAGCTTTTGTTTTTTCAGCGCCATCTGCTTCAGATATCACATCTGAGCCATATAAGGCGTCGTATAAGCTCCCCCAGCGAGCATTGACCGCATTTAAGGCAAAGCGAGCATTCATGACCGGCACAACAAGTTGCGGTCCTGCGATAGTGGCTAATTCAGCATCGACATTTTTTGTTGATATGGTGAAGTCAGCCACAGGGGGAACGAGGTAGCCAATAGCGGTTAAAAAGCTTTTATATGCTTTAAAATTAAATTTTTCAGCTTGATGTGCATGATGATAAGCCGTTATTTGCGCTTGCAATGACGTGCGTTTTACCAATAGGGCTTTATTTTTTGGTGCTAAATCGGCGATGAGTTTTGCAAAGCCAGACCAGAAAGTATCTGAAGCTAGTGTTGTACCTGGCAGTACTTGCTGGTTAACAAAATTATATAATTCTTCTGCTACCTGCAAATTTGCGATTGAAATTCTTTTTGTCATAGGGCACCTATTTTGAATAGTTTGAAAGTTTGGAAGAAAGTTTTATTATTTAATACATTGACGAAAAACTACTATCAGCAATCTAGAAATATTGTCTATCTGATGCAATAGCTGCTGGTTAACAATAGGTCTTACTTTAGCCCAGTGTTTTGTTTTTAAACATGCTCATAAAGTTAATTTATTATTAATTATGATCAGCAGCAGGTCGCTTTCATTTTAGTATACCTTTATTGGCATTATTGTTTGTGGTTATCCTTGTTATCCTTAATATTCATGCGGCGAATGAATCATCCATAAAAACGTTGAATAAATTTTTAGTTAGGCAAGTGAAAATCTTAAGATAAATCAGACTGTTTTATTTTTTTAGCCTATATGACAAGGTATTAAAGGCAAAGTTTTGCCATGAAAAATGAGACCAAGCTCACTGACGTTGTGAGTATTTTAGCGCGTTAAAATAATCTGTTATTGGGTTATTTAATCATTGCACCAGGAGTGATTAAAATAGTGGCCTTATATTTGGCCACTATTGGTGTCTATAAACTAGCTCAGCTAACCAATAAAACGAGTATGAGGTTAATCAGGCTAAAAAAGCGTTGCCAAAAAAGTGATAATAAATGGGCTAGTGAGGGCAGTAATAACAGCAGAAACAATTAAAGCCAATGAGCTATAAGCCGCGTGTTGGTAACTAATATTACTGACCGTTGCCGTGCCAATAGCATGACTGGCAGCGCCAATAGCCAAGCCTTGTGCTTTAGGTGATTTAACTTTAATAAACCGTAACCAAGGCGGACCCACTAAAGCGCCAAAAAAGCCGGCGAGAATAATGGCAAAGGCGGTAATAGCGGTATTACCGTCTAATGGACCGGCAATGGCAATAGCAATAGGTGTAGTCACTGACTTGAGTGAAAGTGCCACGGCAATGGTGTAATCCCCGATTAACAGCATGGTAATAATAAAACTGCTAACAATGGCAATGAAGGCGCCAAGCAATAACACTAAAACAATACTCTTCCACTCTTTAGTAATGGTTTCTAAGTGCTGATACAGTGGAAAGCCTAAAGCTACAACGGCGGGCTCAAGCAAAGCATTAAGTAGCCAAGCATTTGAAAAATAACTCTCAAAGCTAATATCTTGCCAAAGTAAGATAGCAATAATGGCTAAAATACACATCAGCATAGGTTGCAACCAAATAGCGTTGAGTTTACGTTGAAAAACTGCAGTTAACTGAAACAGTGCAATTGTGCCAGCGACAGTAAAAATCGAAGACAGTAAATGGTTGTGTAATAACTCAGTGATCATTGTCATCATCAAGGTTACTCAGCATCGACAGCGTAGCGCTGATAATGTAAACCGACAACCGTCAGTAATAGAAAGGTCGTTAGAAAGGTAATAGCGACTATGGCGATGCCAAATTGTTTGATCAATTCAAAGTGGTTCATAATACCAACACCGGCAGGCACAAAACACACCGCCATATGCTTTAAACACCACACGACAGTGCTTTTAATATAATCAGCATTAAAGAGACGAAAATGTAGTGTCAGGGTGAAAATAATCAAGCCATATAAACTACTCGGTAATATCGGCGCAAAATACCCACATAACTTACCTAGGGCAAGGCAACTAAAAATAGCAAAGATGCTATACAAAGCATTGAATGTTTTTTGCTTAAACGTGATCACACTGACTAAACCTTATTGCTGTATTAGCCTTCATTGGCGGCTTCAATAACCAACTGTCTAAACCATATATGACTAGCGTCATGGTGCAACAGTGGGCTCCAAATCATTTTAAGTTCAATATCAGGAATATCGAATGGTGGCTTAAGTACCGTATAGTTAGCATCGTTTTTATGAATTAATGCGGCCCGTGTTGGTAAGGTGGCGACTAATTCATCTTCTAGTGCAAGCTGCATTGCCACGTGATAATTTCGCGTAAAGACTTTAATATTACGTTGTTTACCTAAGCGCGCTAGGGCTTCGTCAACCCAGCCTAATTTTTGCACATCTTTTGGATCCATACCAACACCGACTCCAAAGCCGGTTTTAGATACCCAAACATGTTTCGCACTGAGGTAAGTGTTGAGGTTAAACTTTGACACTATCGGATTATTCGCACTTAACAGGCACGAAAAAGAATCTCGCCAAATAGTTTTTTGATGAAAAGATTGTGGTAACTCATCAAAACGGTTAATGGCCATATCAATTTTACCTGCCTCCACATCATGAAAATTAACATCACTGGGTGTCATGATGTCAATGGTCACGTTAGGCGCTATTTGATTGATCCGCTTCAATAATTTGGGTAGTAATGTCGAAGCCGCATAGTCACTAGCCATAAGACGAAAAACCCGCTGACTATTAAGTTCGTTAAATTCTTCTTCACCTTGCAGTGCTTCTTCTAGCTCTAATAAAATTTTACGAATAGCAGGGGCTAAAGCCCGAGCACGTTCGGTCGGCACCATACCATCGGATGTTCTGACTAAAATAGGATCGTTAAAAAGTGTACGTAATCTTTTTAAACCATTGCTCATTGCCGGTTGGGTAATATTTAATTGACCCGCTGCGCGTGTAACATTTTTCTCTCTAAGTAAAACATCAAGATAAATTAGCAGGTTTAAATCAATTTTTGAGATATTCATAACATTAATAATCTAGAACAAAAGTATAACTTAGATATATGTCATGGCTTATAGTGATAATCAAGTTAATTCAATGGAAAACATAAATTAAACTTATCCTTATTATCGGGTATTTTTCATTGGCTGGGTGGCTTAGTATTTGAATTTATTGAGTTATTGACTTGTATTATTTAGAGTTAATACACCATTATTTACTTTGTGAATGGTAAGGATGCTAATTATATATTTTGTTTATTAACAGCGACTGGTTTAGTATTTGTGTTGTCCGGTGTGACAACTTACATGAGAAGTTACACCATCAATAATTATAAATACTGTCAGTTAAAATTTTGGAGCAAGTCATATGTCTAATTATCAAAGTGCAATCGAAGCAGTTCAAGCAATTAAAGAAAAAGCTGGCAGTTCATGGAATGCCATTAATCCTGAATCAGTAGCCCGTATGCGAGCGCAGAACAAATTTAAAACGGGTTTAGACATTGCTCAGTATACTGCAAACATTATGCGTGCTGATATGGCAGCTTACGACGCTGATAGTTCTAAGTACACCCAATCTTTAGGTTGTTGGCATGGTTTTATTGGCCAACAGAAAATGATTTCTATCAAGAAACATTTTGCGGGTAAAACAGACCGTCGTTACTTATATCTTTCGGGTTGGATGGTTGCTGCACTTCGCAGTGAATTTGGTCCTCTTCCTGATCAATCTATGCACGAAAAAACTTCAGTAGCTGCTTTAGTTGCAGAGCTTTACACTTTTTTACGTCAAGCTGATGCCCGTGAACTAGGCGGTCTTTTCCGTGACCTAGACGCAGCAAGCGAAGGCGACAAAGCGGCTATCCAAGACCAAATTGATAACCACGTAACACATGTTGTGCCAATTATTGCTGATATCGATGCAGGTTTTGGTAACGCTGAAGCGACTTACATCATGGCTAAGCAAATGATCGAAGCTGGTGCATGTGCACTTCAAATTGAAAACCAAGTGGCTGATGAAAAGCAATGTGGACATCAAGACGGTAAAGTAACGGTTCCTCATGCAGATTTTCATTCTAAAATTCGTGCATTACGTCATGCTTTCTTAGAACTAGGTATAGACAATGGTATTATCGTTTCACGTACAGACTCTGAAGGTGCTGGCCTGACTAAAGAAATCGCCGTAGTTAAAGAAGTTGGCGATCAAGGTGACATATATAACTCTTTCCTAGACGTTGAAGAAATTGACGTAAGCGATATGGCTGAAGGCGATGTGTGTTTCAACCGTAACGGTAAGCTAGTTCGTCCTAAGCGTTTACCTTCTGGTTTATACCAGTTTCGTCAAGGTACCGGTGAAGAGCGTTGTGTATTTGACAGCATCGAAGCGATTAAAGCGGGCGCTGACTTACTTTGGATTGAAACGGCAACACCAAACGTTGCTGACATCACGGCAATGATGAACGAAGTACGCAAAGAAATTCCAAATGCTAAGCTGGTTTACAACAACAGCCCATCATTTAACTGGACACTAAACTTCCGTCAGCAAGCCTTTGACGCCATGGTTGCGGCTGGTGAAGACGTATCTAACTATGTTCGTGCTGATTTAATGCATGTTGATTATGATACAACTGAGTTAGCGGTTGCTGCCGATGACAAAATCCGTAGTTTCCAAGCGGAGACTTCACGTGAAGCGGGTATTTTCCATCACTTAATTACACTACCTACTTACCATACCGCGGCGTTATCTACCGATAATCTTGCGAAAGAATATTTTGGTGATGCAGGTATGCTGGGTTATGTTGAAGGTGTTCAGCGTAAAGAAATTCGTCAAGGTATCGCCTGTGTTAAACATCAAAACATGTCAGGTTCTGATATGGGCGATGATCACAAAGAATACTTTGCAGGTGAAAATGCGCTTAAAGCCGGTGGCGCTAATAACACTTCTAACCAGTTTTAATTGCAGATTAGCATAATAGTTGGCTGGTAAAAGCACAGCCAACTGCAGTGAAAACAACAATGCCTTTAAGCAGTAAGGCCAACAATTGAAGCACATTTAGCTCGACCGTTGGCAAGAAAACCAAAATCCGATGAATAGCTTTCATCGGATTTTTTTATGTTCATTTTTTAGGTTGATTTTTAGGCAGTAAAGATTTTTAAGCATTTAAAAGCTAAGCTAACTATAACAGTGATGAAATAACTACCAGCCGATTCAACCCACAGAATTTATCTGTTCACGAATATGATTAATCGTTAAATGCCGCTATTTACCTTGGGATCTACGGCTGAGTTATTAGCTAATATGGTCATTTAAAACGATACGAACAAGATGGGGGGAGTTGTCATTAACTTGATGTTTTTTAATGTAAAGAAAAGCCTTTAGTATGAATGAAATAATAATGTCTTAGCAAAATACCCATGCTGCTTTATTGGTAAGAGCTTAAATTAGTTTATAAAATCTTACGGTCAAACTGCAGATAAATTAAATCTTATTATCGATTGCTATTCATTATTAGGTAAAGGTCCGACATTTCTCGTAGTTAAATGACAATTGGTAACATAACTTTACATTTAAGTTAAGTTTCATGTGGACTTACCTGTTAAAACCAAGTTTTATTTGTAGTGAAAAGCTGCTAATTTGTCTTAGTTAAATAGTATTTTAATGAAAAAATATAATAAAACACCAACAATTATAAAAGCACAAAAAGGAAGGAAACATGACAGTCTTAAATAATCGTAAACACTTACTTGCTCTCAGTATTACCGCCGCATTATTTGCTTCACAAAGTTATCTTGCCGTTGCGGCAGAAAAAGACAGTGTAGAAAGAATACAAGTTACCGGTTCTCACATTCAGAGAACGGACATGGAAGGACCATCTCCATTAACATCACTCAGTGCAGAAGATATTGCCAATAGTGGTGTGACTGACCTTATTGGCCTTTTTACCAAATTACCTATGGCAGGACAAGGCACTTTTTCAACGCAAGGAAACAGCAGTGACAATACCAGCAATGGTGGTTCAAGTGTTTCATTACGTGGTTTGGGTGCTGACTCAACATTAATATTAGTGAACGGCAGACGCGTTTCTGTGTCACCATTTGCTAATAATATTGATACCGCCTTTGTTGATATCAATAATATTCCATTAGCGGCTATTAAACGCGTTGATATTCTAAAAGATGGTGCCTCAGCCACTTATGGCTCTGATGCTGTTGCCGGCGTTATCAATATTATCTTAAGAGATGATGTTGAAGGTGCTGAGATTTCAGCCAAACTTGGTGACACCGCTGATGGCGGTGGTAAAGAAAAAAACCTTAGTATTGTTTGGGGCAGCTCAACAGAAAAAAGCAGCCACACTTTTGCTTTAGATTACTTTGACCGCGAAGAAATTCTTTATGCTGATCGAGATTATTCAAAATCAGCTAACCAAAAAGCTTTAAGACCTAACGACCCGTTCGCCACTGACTTTAGAAGTTCATCAGGGTTCCCAGGCACTATTGCTTTAGCGAGTGACTCAACTAATCGTTTGCCTGATACCTTTGGTAATGATGTTTGTGCTGAAGCAGATATTGTGGGTAATCTTTGTCGTTATGACTACGCGCCTGTAATGACCTCAGTTCCTGCTACTGAACGTGCTAGCTTTATTTATTTAGGTAAGTACGAAATTAATGACAATTTACGTGGCTTTGCTGAATTAAACGGTCAACATTCAAAAACCACTATTCGTGGTGCTGGTAGCCCAAGCTTTAACGAGTTATTTATGGCGGGAGACAACGTTAACCACCCTTTTGCCAACCTACCGACTCATGAGTTTTATCAGCAAGATTTAACCATGCGTCGACGTATGCTCGATATTGGCAATCGTGAAAAACGTGTTACCTCAAATTATTATCGCTCAATTATTGGTCTACAAGGCGAAATTAAAGATTGGAGCTGGGAAGTTGCATATAACTACATTAAAAGTGAATCGACAGAGCGTGGCGTAAATGGCTTCCCTAATTCTCGTCGTACGCAAGAAGCGATTGACAGTGGTTTATGGAACCCGTTTGAACCCTCAAGTAACAGTCAAGAATCATTAGACTTTATTGAAACTACTACCACACGTATTGGTAAATCAACCAGTAAGTCATTTGATGGTAAAATCAGTGGTTCATTAATGGAAATGGCACATGGCGATCTTGGTTTAGCGGTAGGTGTTGAATACAGAGAAGAGAGCATTAGCGACAACCCTGATGATCAATTCTTGCGTGGTGAAGTTTTCGGTACGGAAGCAACCCAAGCTAACGGTTCTCGTGACAATACCTCTATTTTTGCTGAGTTAGCGATTCCAGTACTTGATAATTTAGAAGTACAGGTGGCGGTACGTCATGAAGATTACAGCGATTTTGGTACCACTACCGATCCAAAAGTAGCCTTTATTTGGCAAACAACTGATTCATTATCACTACGTGGTTCATACGGTACGGCGTTTAGAGCACCGTCATTGCATCAAATTGGTTTAGGCAACACAGATGAATCGCCTAACTTAGTTGATTCGGTACGTTGTGCTGCTGTTGGTAATGTTAATAAAGCTTGTGAGCCACAAGAATATACCGCAGTACTGTCAGGTAATGATGATTTAGGCCCTGAAGAGTCTAAAAGCTATAACTTAGGTTTAATCTATGAACTAGCTGATAACATGGATTTTTCAGTAGATTATTATGATTATGATATCGAAAATGTTATCACGAAAGATACGCAGTTTAAATTTAGTACCTTGGGTAACGATCCCTCTGTAGTTGAGCGTTTACCGTCAAGTGTTGCTGGCGATCCGGGTGAAGTAGTACGTATTTTTGATCAATATGAAAATATTGGTAATATCACCACATCAGGCTTAGACGTTGAAGCTAATTACGGCTTAGAAACTGATATGGGTGATTTCAGATTTACCTATGCGCTAAATTACGTTTTATCTTATGAAGATGCTCGCCCGAATGCTGATGGCTCTATGCGCATTGATACTCAAGAAGGTGACTTTGAACAACCTGAAGTACGTTGGTCATTCAATACGGTTTGGGTACAAGGTGACTGGAACGCAAGTATGGCGGTTAACTATGTTGGCGAATTCAAACAAGATGCTGCAGTGGCTGCTGAAGGTATGAATGATATAGATTCATTGACAACGGTTGACACCACAGTGAATTATATCGGCATTAAAGATACCACTTTAAGTATTGGTGCCACCAACTTGTTTAATGAAGAACCTCCGTTTTCTTATCATGATTTTACGGGCTTCGTCAGTGGTACACACAATAGCCAAGGCCGTTTTGTCTACGTTAAAGCAAGCTACAAATTTTAAATAACACTTAGTATGTAACCATATATAAAAGTATTTAAAATTGTTAAAAAGCTCTTACTTAGGTAAGAGCTTTTTTTATGCAACTTTTAGGCTTTGTTTCGCAAGATTGTTGCTAGGCTATAAAGTAAAATATTTAAAGGATTACAGAGCAAATGAGTATGTTAGCCACAATTTCTTTTATAGGAGAGCATGTAGCGCAGAGTAAGTTGTTTGTAGGTCGCATTTTAGTCAGTCATCGATTAAGCGGGCCATTCATATAACGTTGGGTTATTTTTTTGTAGGTCAGACTTTAGTCTGTCAACCGTTAAGCGGGCCATTCATCTAACGTTGGGTTATTTTTTGTAGGTCGCACTTTAGTCAGTCATCCATTAAGCGGGCCATTTATCTAACGTTGGGCTATTTTTTGTAGGTCGCACTTTAGTCAGTCATCCATTAAGCGGGCCACTCATCTAACGTTGGGTTATTTTTTGTAGGTCAGACTTTAGTCTGTCAACCGTTAAGCGGGCCATTCATACGATGGGCCAAAAAAATATCAGCAGCAGAATATTTTTGTCGCTAATTTTTTGTATCTATGGCAGCTAAATTGCCTTAAGGCTGAGCAGGTATTAGTCACTAAATTTAGTTTACACTTTTCGCATTTCTTCATTGAGTGGCGTTGTTAGTGTGGTTCCTTGATTTTTAATCATCTGCCGAAAAGCGCCAGGAGTTATGCCATAGCGGCGTTTAAAGTGTCGGTATAAATGGCTTAAATTACTAAAGCCTGTAGCGAATGCTACTGCTGTTATATCTGTGTCTGAGCTGGCAAGTAACTTAGCCACAGCATCGCAGCGCACCTTGAGGAGATATTCAATGACACTGAATCCTGTGTGCTGACGAAATTGACGCGCAAAATGACTTCTCGATATGTTAACTTGATTTGCCACCATTTCCAGCGTGATATCCATGGCATAGTTGTCATGAATCCAATTCTGCGCTTTAGTCATTCGCAGCGATGATTGCGCACTTGTTTTCTGTTCATAACCGGCACTACTCATATGAATAAGCAATAACCGCAAGTATAAATTCTCTTTTAAACTCGCATGCAGTAGCGAGCTGGAATTAGGGGATGCTTCGATTTCATGGGCAATCTTTTGCATTTCCTGAGTGCTGTCATCAGTGTTAACTTGGTTATTGTTGATTAAAAAGCCACCTTCAGATAACGTATTTAAAAACAGGCGATTAGTAGGGTTTGACAAAGTATCAAATGACGGTGGATTAATGCAGACAAAGAGTAACTTGGTAGCGTTTTGCTTATCAATAGCAATGGTATGTGGATATTTAGCGGGGATAAAAATAGAGTGTCCAGCTGAAAAGTGATGCACCTCGTCATTAATGCTGATGTTTACACTGCCTTGTAAACAGACAACAAACTCATGCAGGTTATGGTGGTGTTGCTCGATATCATGCTGTAATACAACACTGGAAGCCCAAAGCATAAAATAGTCCAATAGTATAGTTATAGGGTTCAATGCTATGCGACAGCAAGCAATAAAGATACTAAAATAACACATACTTGCACTATTGTGCCCTAAGTTGTGACCATCAAAAAGATTGCCAAGGTCAATGCTTAACTCTAGCAACTGAATGGCAATCGAATGGCAATAGCTTAGTTGATATTTTATCTTATTGGAGAAAACTATGGTTGTTGTACATCACTTAAATAATTCTCGGTCTCAACGGGTTCTTTGGGCTTTGGAAGAGCTTGGCGTACCTTATGAAGTAAAACAATATCAACGTGATCTCAAGACTAATCTAGCGCCTGCTAGTCTTAAAAAAATACATCCTTTGGGTAAGTCTCCAGTCATTACCGATGGTGACATTACTGTGGCAGAATCTGGAGCGATTATTGAATATCTTGCTCAAACTTATGGTGAAGGTAACTTCATTCCTGAGACTAAAACTGAAGCACATCGCCAGTATCTATACTGGTTACATTTTGCTGAAGGTACTATGATGCAGCAATTATTGTTGAAACTCATTTTAGAAAAGGCAGTGCAAAGGTCGAAACCATTTTTTGTTAAATACATAGCTAAAGCCATTATGCAAAAAGTCATGGCGGGCTATGTTGGGCCCAATATCACGGCTAATTTAGCGTTAATCGAGCACCATTTAACTGATAATGAATGGTTTGCTGGCGATCAGCTATCAGGCGCTGACATTCAAATGAGTTTTCCTTTAGAAGCATGGGCAGCAAGGAAGACAGTTGACCAAGATTATCCAAAAATTATTGCCTACGTTAAACGTTTTCAGGCTCGAGCAGGGTATCAAAAAGCCTTAAAATCGGGTGGCACCTACGATTATGCCTAGCTTTGGCAGTTTAATAAAAAGCCATCAATAGAAAGTGTTAAACTTAGCGTTATACAGTAGATGATAAAACGGCGTTGTCAGTGCCATGTTAATCGCTGGCTTTGTTTTGGGAGATCAGTTCCTTGAAAACATCGCTTTATTAATCTCAGTCAGTGCCAAGCACGTTTAGATAAATAATTAGCCACTGCCATAAGTGGCGTACTTAATAAATTGATGAGTTGTTAATGTTTCAACTCAATTTTGGGAGAGAAAGCTATGATTGTATTCAAGTTAAATGGGAACAAGGTTTCCTCTGCTGCTGATGTAAACACACCATTATTATGGGTTATCCGTGATGAATTTGGTTTTAAAGGCACAAAGTTTGGTTGTGGTATTGGTCTGTGTGGTGCTTGTACCGTACATATTGACGGTGCACCAGTCAGAACATGCTCTTTTCCATTAATAGCCGCAGAAAATAAAAATATCACCACGATTGAAGGTTTAGAAAACAAACATCCATTACAACAAACATGGATTGATGAACAGGTGCCGCAATGTGGCTACTGCCAGTCGGGACAAATTATGCAAGCCGCTACTTTATTAGCCAGTAATTCGTCACCGAGTGACCAAGAAATTGTCGATCACATGAGCGGAAATTTATGTCGCTGTATGGCTTACGTACGCATTAAAAGTGCGATTAAAAATGCGGCCGGTGTGATGTCAGCCGATGTGCAAACTTTTGATCCTAGCTCTTCAACGCAACAATCATAAAGGCGTATGGCAATGAAAAATATTAAAGATGCAAAAAATAATGTCAGCTTATCTCGACGTCTATTTTTAGTAGGTTCGGTCAGTGGTTCGCTGTTAATGGCTTTTGCCCCCTTAGTTGGCGCAGTAGGCTTAGGTGACAGTCCTCAAGAAACCCTGAAAAATAAATTATTTTCCCCAACGGTTTGGTTTGAAATTAACCCATTAGGTGAAGTGAACATTAATATTGCTAAGGCAGAAATGGGCCAACATATTGGCACTGCACTAGCACGCGTTGTTGCTGATGAACTAGGGGCTGATTGGTCTAAAGTCTCCATCACGCATGTCGACACCGATCCTAAATGGGGTTATATGGTCACGGGTGGTTCATGGTCAGTTTTTCAAACATTTAAGCCCATGTCTCAAGCGGGTGCTGCAGGGCGTATAGCCTTAATAGAAGCGGCAGCGAAAATCTTAAATTGCCCTGCAGAGCAATGTAGCGTAGAAAATGGCGCGGTACTTTATCAAGATCGCTCAATTAGTTTTGGTGACATTGTTGCCAAAGGCCATTTTAATCGTGCCTTTACACCAGAAGAGATTAGCGCTTTACCGTTAAAACCTGCAAGTAAAAGAAGCTTAGTAGGAAAACCGGCCTTAGCGCTTGATATTCCGGCTAAAACTAATGGCTCAGCCGTTTATGGTATTGATATAGAGTTGGCCGGTATGGTCTATGCTCGCCCGATTATTCCACCGACCCGATATGGCAGTAAAGTCACGAATGTTGACGACAGTGCCGCCCAGAAAATCAAAGGTTATTTGGGTTATCATCTCTTGCAAGACCCGAGTGACCACCTTCAAGGTTGGGTTAGTGTCGCGGCGGATAGTTATTATGGCGCCATTCAAGCGGCTGATGCCTTAAAGGTTAGCTATCAAGTGGGTAAAACAGCTAAGGTCAGTGAGCAAGATATTCTCCAAGAAGGAGAGCGTTTAGTTACTGATAAGAGCGAAGGCGGATTGTTTATTGATCAGGGTGATTTCTCAGCGGCAAGTACTAAAGCTGATAAAGCGATTGATGCAGTTTATCGCACGCATACCGTTTTACACTTCGCTTTAGAGCCAGTTAACGCCACCGTAGAAGAAAAAGATGGTCTTTGGCATGTTTATACCGGTAATCAATGGCAGTCATTAACCTTGCCAGCGATCGCCAAAGCGCTGCAAGTAACTGATGACAAAGTTGTTATGCATCAGCAATATCTCGGTGGTGGTTTTGGTCGTCGTTTATTCGGCGATTATGCGATACCTGCGGTATTAACCGCTAAAGCAATTGGCAAGCCAGTAAAAATGGTATTTACTCGTGAAGATGACTCTAGATTTGATCAACCCAGATCGCCGTCTGTCGTCTCGTTTCGAGCGGTGTTTGATCAGGAAAATAAATTTACCGGTATGGAGCATGCACTGGCTGCCGGTTGGCCAACCTTAGCCATGGCACCAGGATTTATGCCTGAAAGCTTAGATAAAAAAACGCGTGTTGATATGTTTTCTACCAGTGGTGCCGATCACTGGTACAGCATGGACAATCATCGTGTGCGCGTGGTCAATAATAGCCTAGCACAAGAAACCATACTGCCTGGTTGGTTAAGATCTGTTGGGCAGGGTTGGATTGTTTGGGGATTAGAATCATTTATTGATGAAATTGCCCATCAAAGCAAAACTGATCCGATTGATTTTCGCTTATCCATGCTTGACGGTTTAGGTAAACAAGCCGGTAAAGCACCAGAAAGTGTCGGTGGTGCCAAGCGATTAGCGAATGTACTCAACATTCTTAAGCAAAAAACCAAAGATGTTAAACTCGCTAAGAATGAAGGCATGGGTGTTGCGATAAGTTCGGGACAAGAACGTACCATGCCGGCTTGGATGGCTTGTGCTGCTCAGGTTCATGTTGAGCCTAGCTCAGGAAAAATAACCGTTAAAAAGCTCACCATGATTGTTGATGCTGGTGTTATTGTTCACCCGGATGGCGCATTAGCGCAAGTTCAAGGCTCTATGCTTTGGGGAACAAGTTTAGCTTTACACGAACAAAGCCCGATAGAAAATGGTCAGGTGAGTAATCTCAACTTAAACACCTACTCACCATTACGTATGAGTGACGTACCTGAGCTCGATATTGAATTTGTTGAAAGCGATGAGTTTCCTGTCGGCTTGGGCGAACCTGGCGTAGTATCGATAGCACCCGCGATAGCCAATGCTATTTTTCAAATAACGGGTGTTAGAGTGCGAGATTTACCTATTACCGCCGCAGCAATCAAAAATGCTTAAGCAATAAAGGTTGTCACTTTTAAGTGAGTTATAGTGAGTATATAAAGGCTATAACTAACTCGTTTATTAAAGCCCTTAGTTGTCTTCATCGCGACTAAGGGCTTTTTATTTTCAGCTCCCATGCTAAATGTGCCTGCACATTCTAGACTCAATATTTTTATGCTGCATGCAATACTTAGCTAAACAGCTAAACAGCTAAACAGCTAAACTCAGCATATACAATGTAGGCTGTGGATTAGCCGTTGTTGAGCAGAGAACCCCCCCTAACTGACAATCGCTCAAAGGTTGTTCATCTTGAAATAATCAAGGCATTGCTGGCAAAAGTCTAGCTTAAGGGTAAGTGTTGACCTGCTACTAAACCTTCCCTGTGTTCAACACTATGGCCGTTAAACTGTATGAAGTCATAATAGGAAAACTTTTACCCTAGGTGCTTGTGGATTGAGTACCAATATTGTTTAACCTAGTGGTGGATAAATACTGATTGTCGGTAGCTTTATGGTTGCGTTTATTAAATTTTTTAAGCTAAAATCGGGACTTCAATGTTCTTTTTATTGTTATTATTTTCTGGCGACGTCCATCAAGCGGTAAGTGAGATAAATAGCGATAACAGTGCCTGAAGGTGTTTTTCAATGGTTAATTCACCCTAGGGATTTAATGAAAAATTCATTAAAATATATCAGTTGTTATTATAAGTTATCTTGCTACTAGCAACATATGCTTTCGTTTTTATGTTTAAATAGCCAAAATGGAATCTTATTAGTAACAACTTTGTTACTTGAAGTTAACAGTTCCATATGGAGAAATATTTTTGAAGATATTAATAAGTAATGCGAAAAAATCACTATTACCACTCATTATCGCTAGTTTATTTGCTGGAAATGCTATGGCTAAAGGAAGTGGAGCGGCTAGTGCTTATGCCGTTGAACTTGGCGCTGCAGGTACTTTCACTATTTTAAGTAAATCTGGCATTACCGATGTGAAAACTTCCGCTATTACAGGCGATGTAGGTACTAGTCCAATTACCGGTGCAGCGCTGCTAATTAGCTGCCCTGAAGTAACAGGCACCATTTTCACGGTTGACGCCAATGGCCCACTTTGTGCGATAAATTCAGCATACGACCTCGGTGTTGCCGTGGGTGATATGGAAACTGCCTATAATGACGCTGCAAGACGCCCAGCAGATAGCACAGAACTTGGCGCAGGAGAAATTGGCGGTTTAACGCTAGTACCTGGCGTTTATAAATGGTCTACGAACGTCAATATCAGCACAGATGTTACCTTTAAGGGCACGTCGAATGATGTTTGGATAATGCAGGTATCAGGTAATTTGAATCAGGCGAATAGCACTAGGGTTACTTTAGCCGGTGGTGCATTAGCCAAGAACATTTTTTGGCAAGTTGCAGGTCAAACTGCCCTTGGAACAGATGCCTTTTTTAAAGGTATTGTTCTGAGTAAAACATTGATTTCTTTGAATACACACACCGAAGTCAAAGGCAGACTCTTCTCTGGAACCGCGGTGACATTGCAAAAAAATACCGTTACAGCACCGGTTGAATTTCCTGTAAGGCCATAATTAAAATCAAGGTCTGCTGACTAGTGTAAAGTATCGACACGCTAATGATAAAGAGGGTTAGAGAGTAAACTCTCTAACCCTCTTTTTTATGTCATTGTTCAAAACGGTCAAAATTTATTTATTGCAAAAACTCATTTATTGCAATAAATAATAGCGACAATTTTGTTAATTTCAAGCTAAGTCATGAACGTATAAATTCACACACTGGAAAATATTTTTTAAAGTGCCTGTACAATCAACAGCAGTAATAGAATAAGACTAACCCATTGCCAAAACATGACAGGATCACGCTGTATTAGCGGCGGTTTAGTTTTTGTTAAAAATAGTTTATTCGGCTGTCGCAAGTCATGAACAAACTCCGATAACACAGAGTAGCGTTTTAAGGGATCAATTTTTAAAGCGCGTTCAAGTGTATCGTCAATCCAAAGGGGTAATTCAGTATTATCATTGATCATCGATTTATAGTTGAGCTTACGTTGCGCTGATACGCTGTTCGCTTGTGCTATTTCACGACCATATGGAAATTTACCTGATAACATTTGATAAGTGATCACGCCCAACGAATAAAGGTCAGATGCCTGTGTGCCTAATTGTCCTAAAAAATATTCAGGGGCTGAATAACGAATGGTACCGCGCATAATTTCTTCGGTGTTAGCATCGGTAACACCGGCAATAAAGGTTGAGCCAAAGTCTATTATTTTTACCGTCTTAGTATTGTCGATCATGATATTAGCTGGGCGTAAGTCTTGATGTATCATGTCTTGGCGGTGAAAAGCCTGTAAGCCTTTTGCGGTTTGCTCAATAATGTTTCTAACTTGTTCTAAGCTTGGTTTTGGATGGTCTATCATCCATTGATTTAACGAAATGCCATCAATAAATTCTGTCACTAAATATAAATAATGACGTTTTCTTTTCGGAAGAATCGCTTTAACAACATGTGGATTGTTAATGCGTTTAGCTATCCATTCTTCTAGCATAAAACGCTCAAGGTATTGCTTGTCGGTTCTTAATTCAGTGGATGGCGTTTTTATCACTAAGGTTTGCTGTGTGTCGTTGTCGCGTGCTAAAAAAACATGGCTTCGGCTACTAATATATATTTCGCGGATAATTTCATAACCATCAAACTGCATTCTTGGTGAAAGTCTTGGCGGTAATGGCAATAAGGTGAGTTGATGCACTTCATCAAGTTGATAGCTGGGCACGTTATCAATACGGACAATTTGAACACTGAGGTTGTCATCACTTCCTAAGGCAAGTGCTTGTGCAATAATGGTATCAGCAGCATTTTCTAAGCTCTGGGCATTGTTAATGCTATTGGCGATTTGAGCATTATTTAAAAACTCATAAACGCCATCAGTGGCAATAATATAGATATCGCCTTGCTCAAGTAGCTGGCTTTGATAATCAATGTCAAATGTTTGGTTAATCCCTAAAGCGCGAGTTAAATAGCTAACATCGGCGGAAACAACTCGGCGGTGATCTTCGGTTAATTGCTCTAATTGTTGACCTGATAAACGATAAATTCGCGTATCACCTGAATGAAAAAGGTGTGCCGTATTTGACTTTAATATCAGCGCACTGAAGGTGCAGACGTAGCCTTTGTCTTTATCAAAGCGATAAGGGCTATTACGTGTTTGTGAATAAAGCCATGAATTAATCGATTTAATGACTTTTTGTGCAGAATTTTTAACAGACCATGAATCAGACGTACAGTAGTAATCCTCTAAAAAACTCGATATTGCTGTTTCACTGGCAATTTGGCTGACGTTACTTGAGCTAATACCATCAGCCATGGCAAGTACAATCCCTTTGCTGCTAAGCATGGGTTCTTTAGGAATGATGTTGCCGAGAAAGTCTTGATTGATTTTTTTTCGACCTTTATTGGTCGCGCCGCCAATACTCACAGTTAATGCTTGACTCATTACTTGTTTCCAATGGTATTAAAATTAGCTTAAATCGGTAAAGTTTGAAGCAATAAAAAGACTTAGTAACCTAAATTACGAAGTCTTTTATCTGCATTGATATTATTCCAAGTTGATTAATTACCTGCTCATTTTTAATGGTTACAATGAAAAACTACGGCGTTATAAAATTTATAAGTAGCATAACTACAGACTAAATTTTATGGCTTGTATTTAGCCATTTTTCCCCATTAAAAAGTAGTTCACTTATTTAATCAAATGGGTATTAGTTATTTATTAATTGACTCATACAAGCTTATGCTTTGAATAAGCCATTGATAAAGCGTGAGTTAAGCAAGTTTTCTGCTTGGCGATGTTTTAACATGTGTAAAGTATAATGGTAAACCTACTAATAATAAGCCACCGGCAAGGTTACCTAGTACCGTTGGAATTTCGTTCCATACCAAATAATCATAAACAGTAAAGTCACCCCCCATGATCATTGAGAATGGGAATAAGAACATGTTAACAATTGAATGTTCAAAACCCATAAAGAAGAACAACATTACGGGCATCCACATGGCGGCCATTTTAGCACCAGCAGAAGTCGAGATCATCGCACCAACCACACCCATTGATACCATCCAATTACATAACATGCCACGGAAGAATATAGTGATCCAGCCACTTAAGCCATGTTCTTGGTAACCTACGGTTCTTGCTTC
Organism: Colwellia sp. MB3u-4; assembly: GCF_014077065.1. Taxonomy (NCBI): domain Bacteria; kingdom Pseudomonadati; phylum Pseudomonadota; class Gammaproteobacteria; order Alteromonadales; family Colwelliaceae; genus Colwellia; species Colwellia sp. MB3u-4. The sequence goes on from NZ_JACGVE010000067.1 coordinate 32,460, forward strand.
ACCAATACTTGCTACTTTAGCTGCAATAGCACCGCCGTCAGCCGAATAACCATAGGTTAAAATAAAGGACATTAAAAAGGCTGTGGTCATTGCTCCGCCAAAGTTACCTAGAAAGACCAAGCCCCAGTTACGCATTACACCGCCAAAGGTAACACCAGGACGCTTGTCTAATAAGGCTAATGGTACCAGTGTAAATACACCAGTGAGTAGATCAAACTTCATCAAATAAAGCATGATAAAACCAACAGGGAAAAGACAGGCGCCTAAAATAGGGCTACCTGTTTTAGTTGCCACCGTAATCGCAAATATCGCAGCTAGGCCTAAAATAGCGCCGGCCATAAAAGCACGTATAAGAGTATCTTTGGTAGACATGTAAACTTTCTGTTCACCTGCGTCCACCATCTTGGTTACAAATTCACTGGGTTCTATATAAGCCATTGTTATATCTCTATTTAATAGTAAGGTTAATTCATTTTACTGTTTACCTAACAAAGCAAGTTGAATGCCAGTCATGTAACATGTTAATTCTTATTGAATATATTGTTTTTTACTTGGTTTGTTTGGCTTTATTTGCCAGCGTTGCACAACTTTAATTAGCCTGTCGCACCAAATAAGATCACCATGATTTATAGGGTAAAAATTTACCATTCAAGGTTAAAATGACTCTATCTCCTTTTGGATTTTCTTCTTTTTCTACTTCCATAGAGAAGTCGATAGCACTCATGATGCCGTCACCAAACTTTTCTTGAATAACCTCTTTAAGGGTACCGCCATAGACGCCTACCACTTCGTAGATACGATAAATTAATGGGTCTTGTGGTACTGACTTATCCCACTCTTTGGTTGGGTAGGCCATTAGGGCTTGCTTTGTTTCTTTAGGTAAGGCTAAAAATTCAATTATTTTATCAGCTTCAACTTCAGGCCAACTGTTCATGCCTAAACAGGCGGAGGTTGTCCAAACGATAGACATACCCACAGCGTCTGCAATATTCTGCCAACTAAGTTCTTTTTCATTTTTGATTGCAAATATTGCTTCAGTTACATCGAGCTTATTCATGTGACTTCCTTAAGATTAAAAATATTATTTGATTAAGTTAGCTGTTTAATCTTGGTGCGTTATTTTCAACACAGTGCAAGCATTTTAAATTACGCGTTGATTTAACCATCAAACGACTAACCTTGTTATCTACTGACATTAACAATTGCGAAAACTATGCCAATAGCTCGCATTTAATTAAGCTTCTGATTTTTATTGATATTAATTATTTTACTGGTCTGTACAAGGCCACGATTTTTCGTGATAAACGACATTTCGTGCTGTTTTGCACGAAATTTCGTTGCTTGGCTTAGAAATTGAATGGTGGGGTTAGTTGATAAGTCATCAGGAATTTTTTATGCAAGCGAACTTATTTTTAAATGCACCTAACGCACTGTTATATATTGATCCTTTTAATAATAAAATTTTGCAGTTAAACCACAAAGCTGCAGTATTATTTGCTATCGAAAGCGACGTTGAGTTAGAAAATAATACGTTAACAAAGGTTAGCGTAACGCAGCTTTTTACTGGCTGTTTAGATAAGTTAATTCATTTTACTCAACAAATATTAGCGCAGGGCGAAGCGTGGACAAACGATCTGTTTCTCACCATCAATAATGAAAAAATATATTTAGATATTACGGCTAGCGCTTTAGACAATAAGCTTTTGTTCTCTTGCCAAAGTGCCAAAGTGACTTATGCCCGTTACTACCAAGCAACAGCGCAAGCTAAATATAAAGCGGGTATTGTCCATTGGAATGCTAACGAAAGTGTATTTGAAGAAATTGAGCGACAAAATCAATTGTTACTCAGTGCGGTAGGTGATGGCATATATGGCGTAGATGTTGACGGGAATACCACCTTTGTAAATGCAGCGGCCGAGCAAATATTAGGCTGGGGAAAAGCAGAACTTGTCGGGAAAAGTATTCATGACGTGATTCATCACTCGCATGCCAATGGCGAGCATTACCACGCTTACAAATGCCCGATTTATGCTGCTTTTAAAGATGGAGAAGTACACAGTGTTGATGACGAAGTGTTCTGGTCAAAAAGTGGTATGCCAGTGGCGGTAGAATATAAAAGTACCCCAGTAACTGAAAATGGTTTATTAATCGGCGCCGTAGTTATTTTTCGAGACATAACACAAAGAAAGTCTATTCAAGCTAAATTGTTAAACGCTTTAAAAGAGGTAGATACACTAAAAGAGCGCCTTGAAATGGATAATGCGTATTTGCTTGAAGAATTAAATGCAGATTTTAATCATCACCAGATCATTGGTCAGAGTATGCAGGTGCAGCATATGGTTAATCAAATAGAATTAGTGGCAGCTACTAATGCGAATGTCATCATTACTGGCGAATCAGGTACAGGTAAAGAGTTAATTGCTAGAGCGATTCATGAAGTCAGTGAACGAAAAGCCCGGCCATTAATTAGAGTTAATTGCGCGGCAATACCGGCAGACTTATTTGAAAGTGAATTTTTTGGTCATGTAAAAGGCGCTTTTTCAGGCGCAATATCAGACCGAGTTGGACGCTTTGAACTGGCAGATGGCGCGACTATTTTTTTAGATGAAGTCGGTGAAATTCCTTTACAACTGCAAGGGAAATTATTGCGGGTATTACAAGAGCAGCAGTTTGAGCGGGTAGGAGAGTCGAAAACCAGACATGTTGATGTCAGAGTTATTTCAGCCACTAATCAAAAATTAAAGACCTTAGTTCAGCAGAATAAATTTAGAGAAGACTTATATTTTAGGCTCAATGTATTTCCTATTCATTCACCGGCATTACGAGAGCGTAGCGATGATATTCCGCTTTTAGTAACACATTTTATTGATAAAGTGTGTTTAAACTTTAATCGACCTAAACCACAAGTGTCAGTTTCGCAAATGCAGTATTTAACTCGATACCCTTGGCCCGGCAATATTAGAGAACTGGAAAATATTATTGAACGTCAGATAATCTTAGCCAAAAGTAATAAAATAAACTTCGAGTTTTTGGCTAATGAATCGGTATTTAATCATGAATCATTTAACCCTAAAGTTGCTCCGCAGTTGATGAGAGTAGAGGAGCAAAAATCACTTGAAAAAACGAATTTGGCTAATGCGTTAAAACATTGCCAAGGTAAAATTTATGGTGAGAAGGGTGCTGCTCAGCTATTAGGCTTAAAACCGACAACATTGGCGTCAAAGTTAAAAAAATATGGCTTAAATCGTCAGGAATTTACGCCTTAATCAGGTGATAGCTAGTGGCTGTTGGATGTTATAAAAATACTATGGACTAGACAGTTACCACATTTTATTATCTTGACGATTGAGAACAATATTATGATTATTTTGCGTTAAATTAATCCTATGTAGACCTGAGATGATTTACCACCTTGTGGCTGCCAGAGTACTTATAATACTTGCATCATATTATTTAAGGTAGCCAAGCTGGATAAGGCTGCCAACTGCTCAGCCAGGTTGGAATATCACTGGCGGGCATCGGCCTTGCGATGCCGTAACCTTGGGCTTTATTACAACCCAATTGTAACAAAGCCGTACCATGTTCAACAGTTTCTACTCCTTCAGCAATCACCTCAAGCTGGAAGGCTTTCGCCAAACTTACCACAGCCAAAACAATGGCTAAGTCATCTGCGTCAGTGAGCATGTCGCGTATAAAAGTCTGGTCTATTTTAATCAGGTTGGCGGGTAGGCGTCTGAGGTACGTTAGGGAGGAATATCCGGTACCAAAATCATCTAGGGCAAACTGCACGCCCAGGCTAATACAAGCTTTCATGGTCGCTATAATGTAATTGATGTCACTAAAGGCACTGGTTTCTAATATTTCTAACTCTAACAAATGTGGTGAGACATCAGGATGTGCCGCCAATAATGTCGCCAAGCGTTCAACAAAATCAGTTTGCTGAAGTTGATAAGCACTGATGTTGACGCTAATCGGCAGTGTAATGCCGATACTTTGCCATTGGCTTATTTGGCTCAGCGCGGTATCGATAACCCATTCCCCTATCTCTAGGCTAATGGTGTGATTTTCTATGAGTGGTAAAAAATCTAATGGCGGCACTAAGCCGCGAACCGGGTGTTGCCAGCGGATCAAAGCTTCTACGCCCACGACTTCACCAGTAGACATATTCACTTTTGGTTGATAGTACAAAACGAACTCATGTTTATTAAGTGCTGCACTGATATGACTGATGCTTTCTAGTTTGAGGTTAGCGGCGTTATCGAGGGCGTTATCAAACAAGTGATAACAATTCTTACCTGCTTTTTTCGCCATATACATGGCTTGGTCGGCATGACGGATAAGTATGTCTGCATCGGCATCATCTTGAGGGTAGATTGCAACACCTATGCTAACCGACACCTTCAACACCAGATCACCCACAGTGATAGGCTCTGACGCTGCACGTAATAAGCGCGCTAATGCCATTTTGTAATCTTCCACGTTAACTAAATCATTTAATACGGCGACAAATTCATCACCACCGATACGGGCAAGTGTGTCCACTTCACGTAAGGTATCACTCATTCGATGAGAGACGATAATAAGTAGTTCATCACCGACCGCATGGCCATAGGTATCATTGATATCTTTAAAGCCATCTAAATCCATAAAGATAACCGCGAGCGAGTTATGATGGCGCTGGCATTGCAGCATAGCTTGGTTTAGTCGATCAGCGAATAATGCACGATTAGGTAGCTTAGTTAAGGCATCAAAATGGGCCATCTCTTCTAGTTGGCATTGATGATTTCTTTGCAGGGTAATATCACTAAAGAGGGCAACATAATGGCTGACTTTACCAACAACATTTTTTACGGCACTGATGGTGATACCAGCAACATATTTTTCACCATTTTTGCGATGACTTAATATTTCACCAACCCATTGACCAGAAGATTTAATAACTTGCCACATCGCGCTATAAAACTCAGCTGGATGACGGTCTGTTTGAAAGAACTCTGGGGCTTGGCCAACGACCTCCTCGCGGGAGTAACCGGTAATGCCAGTAAATTTTTTGTTAACGTCAATAACCCTATTTTCCGCATCGGTAATCACAATACCTTCTAGGGCATGGGTGAATACACTCGCGGCAAGGGTGAGTTCATTGGCGCGTTTATCTATCTCTTGGTTGGCACGTATTAATTGAGCTGTGTGCTTATCTTTCTCTTGATTTTGAAAAGCCAGTTCTTCGTTGGCAATAATGAGTGCTTTTTGGGCTTGTTTACGTTGGCTGATATTTCGAACAAGCGCATTAAATTCAAAGCCATCAGCTAGCTTAATAAAAGAAATCGTTAACTCTATCGGAAGATGATGTCCGTCTTGATGTAATGCTTCAACCTCAATTATTTTATTTAGAATAGGACCTTCACCCGTGGCCATAAAATGCTCCAAGCCCTTTTTATGTGCAGCACGCAATGGTATTGGAATAATCAGGTTTGCCAGTTCCTGTCCTACAGCTTGCTTATTTGTCCAACCAAAGACATCTTGTGCTTGAGGGCTCCAGCCAATAATATCGCCTTTGGCATTCATCTGAATTAATGCATCCTGTGATGTATCCATCATGGCATTGAGACGTTCTGCATCTTCGTCCACTGTATTAATTAGCTGCTTGTATCTTAGTAAATACGGAATGATAATCGCGGGGAGCATTAGTAGCAATATCATCACAGTGACCATTAAGGCTAATGTGTTTGGAGCAACGCCATCGATGACTTTATCGGTGGTTTGTGGAATAAACTGCAGCGCTGTCATCGCGCTATAGTGCATAGCAGAGAAAGCTAAGCCCATAACTACCGCACTAACCATGTGCTTTTTAGTTATAAATTTGTATTGGCTTTGATGAATAGCTTGATACTGTATTTTCAGTGCCACTATGGCCAATGCCACAGCAAGAAAGCTGGCAAGATAAACTAAACCAGCGTCATGAAACATCAGGGTGTTTGAGCTGATGGTGGCTAGGTTTATATAGTGCATCAGGCTGATGGCTAAAGCCAATAACAAGCCAGCGGCTAATAGTCGGAAATAGTTAAAGGTTTTCTTTGTTATCAACCACATAACAATACTACAAGCAAAAATTACAGGCAGAACAGACAATATTATTGCGGGTACATCATAGCTAACTGGTATTGCGGGCTTTAACGCTAACATGCCAATAAAACTCATGGCCCAAATACCTATGGCCATCACTGAAGCAGCGAATAAATTCCAAGCTATTTTTTGACTACTTTGACTACTTTGACTACTTTGACTACTTTGGTGGGTGGAAATATTTCGCTCGACCATGCCAAAAGCACTGAACGATGACAAGATAGCAATGAGGATGGATAGCAAGACTAATATAGGATCATAAGCTGTAATCAGTGCTTCAACAGTTATAACATTATAGTCGGGATTCATTGCTATCAAACCTCAAAAACTTAATGAAAATTAGGGGGGTCGTATTTTAATATAGCCTTATCCACACTAAGTTTCAAGCAGTACTGAAAGGCTGACTTGTAGGTTTTCTATTATGAACATAGGCATTTTTCAGTTAACTCTTATCTTGTCTGTATCAATTAATAACTAGCAGATTTATTGATAACCGCATTAAGCTTAACTTTTAGTGACGCTAACTTTTGAGCCAATTATATTCACTTTATGACCCATCTATTTTTGCTGATTTAGTGTTAGTTTACGCTTAACACTTATACGCTAAACATTTTGGTTTAGGACTTGTCGGCTAAATCATTCACCACCAAATCGAGTAATTGCATTAGCTGATTTGCTTGCATGCTGTCGATACTATTGAACTTACAGCTTATTTCATTAGGAATGTTTACCGCCTTTATTTTTAAGGCCTGGCCATCTTGTGTTAGCTCAACAAGACGCTTGCGCTTGTCGTGCTGGTCTTTAATTATTTCTAACAAGCCTTTGTCAGCGATTTTCTTTAAAATTTGTGTCATCGCACCACCATCAATCACGGTTTTTTCTACCAGCGCTGCAATGGTTATTTTGTCTTGTTCCCACAATGCCATCATAACCACATATTGTGGGTAGGTAATATTAAGCTTCATTAGTGGCTCACGATAAGCTCGAACAATGCTGTTTGATGCCATATATAAACGATGACACAGCTGGTTTTTGAGCGTTAATTGTTCAAATGACATAAGTTGCTCCTTGAAGTGATATTTTAGGTGATATTTTAATTTGCATGCAAAGTATTTGCAATCAGTATTTGTTTGATATATATTACTTTGTATACAAACTAAATTATTGTCACTTGGAGTTAACTATGAACGTATTAGAAAATATTGCTTACACAGCAAAAGCAACTGCAACCGGTGGTCGTGAAGGTATAGCAAAATCTGACGATGGCCGTTTAGAGCTTGCATTATCTACGCCTAAAGGTTTAGGTGGTGATGACGGACAAGGTACAAACCCTGAGCAATTATTTGCTGCAGGCTATGCAGCTTGTTTTATTGGCGCACTTAAATTTGTCGCGGGTGAAGAAAAAACCAGTCTACCAAACGAAACTTATATAAATTCAGAAGTGTCTATTGGTGCTATTGACGGTGGTTTTGGTATCGCGGTTAAGCTAGCGATATCATTAGGCGATATGGATAAAGCACAAGCACAAACCATGGTAGATAAAGCGCATCAAGTATGTCCTTATTCAAATGCGACTCGTGGCAATATTGCAGTGGAACTTTCAATTATTTAATATGCCAGATAAGTTGATATAAAAGCACGCATTGCCAACAGCAAGAGCGTGTTTTTTTCTGCCTGTAATAGTGTGCGGGTAATAGCTTGGGGGAATAAATCAAGCTATTACCTTGATTTATTTTCCCTAAGCTATATTTTATTTTAAACTAAGAAAGCGTTAATATAGCCGTTTTATGCCAAACAATGCTGTTATGGGATGTTTAGGTTAAGTTGCCATTTTGATGTGATATTTACCCGCTAACGGTCGTTTAATTTTACAACACCACAGGCTTAACATGACAAAACTCATGGTGCCGCCATTTTTATTTGCTGCTCACGGACAAATATAAAAAGTGTTTTGCCAAAGTTGGCGAGCAAAGCAGCCATACTTAGCAGCTTGCTTGGCTGGTTTGCTCAAATTTGAGTAGTCGTCTTGAGATAATATCAATGGCGACATTAAGCAGGGCTGTACAGGTGATAAGCATGAGTGCGTTACTATAGCGTATTTCGCTGAAATTACTGTCGATATAAAACCCCAAAGTCATAATGCCTAAAATACCAAACACTGCGGTTTCTCGCACTATGATCTCAAAGCGATAAAACATCAAAGCCATCATGCTGGGATAGATAGTTGGCATGATGTGGTAGTTAAATTGATTTAGCTTACTTATCTGCATTTCTTGGGGCGCAATAGCGTTACTTTGTTTCACCGCCAAGTAAGCGATAACACAGCCATTATGTATCGCTAAAGCAATAATAGCAGGTAGCATTGATGGGCCAAGCAGCATTAAAAAGATAAAGGCTAAGATATATTCAGGCACTGAACGACCAATTAATAAGCTGAATCGGCCGAGCCAAGTTAGCGGGGCAGGCCAGAGGTGCTTACTTGCCATCATATGGGCGCTTAAGCTAATAAAGTGAGTAGCTGCCAAGGCCAGTAGCGCCAAGGTAATGGTGGCTATTGCACCAGGCACCGCTTGCTCTAAAAAAAGAGCGCTAAACCAAACGGTGAGTGATGACCATTGTACCTCAGCCAATGTCGCCGCGTTTGCTATGGCGGGAGGTAAAATATCATGGGTTATAAAACGCACCAGTAAGCTGCTATCGATGTGAGGAATATCTATCAGTGTCACACAGGCAATCACCAGATAAACCCCGAGTAACTTAGGTGGGCACCAGTAACGAATGGTGCCAATAAGAGCAATAAATATCATTAATAACGCGGCCCCCTCGCTATAGTTTCCCTGTCTAAAAGCCGTTTCCATGTAAAAACCTAGCGTGGGCATACCGATAAAGCCGAGTACGGCGCTACTGCGCAAGGCACATTCAAAACGGTAGCGAGTGTAGCTCATCAGTTGCGGCATAACTTGGGCGATTTTACCATATGTGAAACGGCTAATCATATCGGCACGGCTATCAATACTTTCTAAAGGGCTATCTGACGATTGATTGATGATATCGTGAAATACGCGGGCAAAAGTGGCGGCAAATGGGATGCTAATGGCCAAAATTCCGGTCAGGGGAGACAGCCCAAAAACTTGTAAAAATAACAGAGCCCAAAAAATCTCATGAATGGCCCGCAAAAAAGCACAGCAGCTAGATATTAACGGGTGTTGGTATATTAGTGCGAGGGGAGCCCCCAGTACTAAGCCTAAACAGACGCCGATAATGGCAAAGTTAACGGTTTGCATAATGGCTTGTAATAAGTATTCAGTGGCGAAAAAATCAGGGGTGACTAACCCATTTGCCATACGAGTTAACTCGAGGAAAGGGTCAAAATTAACAATGTCTATATCCGCAAAAGGCAGAATAATCAGGGCAATAAGCCAAATTGATAACGTGACTTTCTGCCAATAACCTAAAGCATACTGGGGGTTTTTCAATGATGGTATTGGTTGCAGTTGCTTGGGTTGCGACATAAAAGCAGCTTACGCGATTGCGCTAGTTTGATAGAGCGCCGTGATTTGCTCTTGGTTGATACTTTGCTGTTGGCTATCGAGTATCAAGCGACCTTTATCTAACGCGATAACACGGTCAAAAGCGCTCATGGCTAAGGCTCTGTCATGAATCACCATAATCACACTGTTGTGCTGCGCTAATACGGTGTTGAGCAGTCTTGATGCCATTAAGGGATCTAGCGCTGAAAAAGGTTCATCGCCGATAAAAATATCTTGTTGTTGATACAAAGCTCTGGCTAAGGCTACTCGTTGTCTTTGCCCACCCGAGAGTTGATCCACTTTCTTTGTTAAGGGTTGGTCTAATTCTAACTGCTGACAAAGTGCTGCAATATCGTGTAAATCTTGCTTGAAAGGTCTAATTAAATTGACCAAGTTGTATAACCAGTGGTGTCGAGCTAAAGCACCCATAAATATATTGTGATAGATGCTGAGATTATCCACTAAACCCTGGCGCTGTGAACACAGAGCCGCACGGGTTGTTAACGCTTGATAAATATGATGTAGCAGACTAGATTTACCTGCACCAGAGGGACCGATAATCGCAACTTTCTCACCTTCATTGATGGTCAGACTCAGATCAAAAATTACCTGAGTAGAGCGCTTTTTTTGACCGGTTTTTTTACGGGAATTAGCGCCAGCAGTTTTGTCATAATGAAGGTTTAGGTTGGCAAGGGTGAGCATTAATCGATAAGCCCTATTTTTTTAGCCACGTCTTCCACAGGTTGAAAATCTTTGTTTTCAGCTTTAACAAAAGCAGAACGTGGAAAACTTTTTAAAAGCTCAGGACTATTCATATTAAGCAATGCGGCTTGAACTTTGTCAGCAAAGCCGGCGCCAAAATTGGCTTTAACATCAGCACGTATTGTCCATTGGTAATCAGGGTAGGTGGGGCTCTGCCAAATAACCTTAACTTTATTAGTGTCTATTTTACCGGCGGCGAGGGCACTTTCCCACACTTTATAATTTACCGCACCCACTTGGTAAGTACCTGATTGAACTTGCACAATAGTACGGTTATGGTCGCCCGAAAATCCCACCCGTTTAAAGGCTTGTTGTGGTTTTTGCTTTAAGTGCTGCTCGATATAATATTGTGGCATCAATCGACCTGAGGTTGAACCTTTTGAGCCAAAGGTAAAGGTTTTGTCGGTGATATCAGGAAAACGTTCACTCAGTGCTAAGTCTGTGCTGTAGTGGGCAATAAAGTAGCTTTTAAAAAACTGATCTTCATAACCTTGTGCAATCGCTTGTGAGCCTGGCACTAATCGTCTGGCTTGTACCCCAGATAAACCACCAAACCAAGCAAGCTGCACCTGATTATTTCTAAAGGCGGTTACCGCGGCTGAGTAAGACTTAACGGGCACATATTTTACCTCAACGCCAAGTTGCTTGGATAAATAGAGGGCAACCTGCTCAAAGCGGGTTCTCAGCTGAGACTCATCTGCATCGGGAATAGCGGTAAAAGTAAAGGTGGCCGCACTCGCGTTGGCACCTACAAAAAGGCTTAGGGTTAAGGCACACAGTGCGAATAATTTGGTCAGTGTTTTCATAATATCTCTGTTAATTAGGGTCTCATTAATATTTTTATGTCATAACGTTGGGCGTGTTAAGTCGCGCATTATCTCTTAAAAATAATAATTAACACACTATTTAGCGATAATAATGCCTGTTAATGATAAGGCGAAGGGTTTCATTACACTTAGATTAAAATAATAAGTACATAATTTGAATAAGTTAAAAGGGGGGGGGGAACTGGAGATATACCCATCATTTTTCTGGCACAAATTCATTAATGAAAGAATTAACACAGACACCCTCCTTTAATTACCCCTCACCCTGGCGATGCTAATTATAGGCAACCAATAGGTTACTGTTTAGGCTCTGGTCATAGTAACACTGAATTTGATTATATTGGGTTGGTGTTACTGAGAGTGTTGCTAAAAATATTGGTTTTTATAAGTTCTTATTAATGGTCAATAATCGCTAACTGGCTAGTTATGTAAGATTTTATTGGTTTTCAGGCACAAAAAAAGACGCTACAAGGCGTCTTAAATCGTTAAAATGGTGGCCCCTCCCTGACTTGAACAGGGGACCTGCCGATTATGAGTCGGACGCTCTAACCAACTGAGCTAAGGGGCCATAATTCTACTTTGCTTTGATAAGCGCGAAAGGTTCATCGAAAGCGGCGAGCAGTATAAGCATTTTTTATTTTGTTGTCACCCTTATAAAGTTAAAAATTTGATAAATAAGTCTAATAGTTCAATAGTTGAGCGATTTGCTGTTTCGGTAATCACTCGATGGAATTTATTGGTTACTTTATAGTAAACAGTTTAATTAATGAGAGCCTACAAATGCTCGACATAATAAACTTTTGCGTTTTTTGTAATCCACTTAAGCTAGTTATTACTCTAAAATATGTGATCGACAATATGATTTACATTGTTCTACTCATTAACATCTATGTAAGCATTAATTACAGGTCTTATATGTTTAAGAGATACTATTATGATGGTTTGCTAGCTACTAGCATCACTAAGGCAACAGCGCGCAAATAGAATGTAAACTAGCGTCTCGGGTTTACAGTAAATGCTAGGTAAAAAAAATCCAGCTATTAGCTGGATTTTATGTTTATATATTTCGAGAAGAAATATTACTCACCGTCTAAGAAACTTTTCAATTGCTCAGAACGTGAAGGATGGCGCAATTTGCGTAATGCTTTTGCTTCAATTTGACGAATACGTTCACGTGTTACATCAAACTGCTTACCCACTTCTTCTAAAGTATGATCAGTGTTCATGTCGATACCAAAGCGCATTCTTAACACTTTTGCTTCACGAGCCGTTAGGCCCGCTAGTACTTCATGTGTCGCATGCTTTAAGTTTTCAGCCGTGGCAGAATCAACAGGTAATTCACCGCTACCGTCTTCAATAAAGTCACCTAAGTGAGAATCTTCATCATCACCAATCGGTGTTTCCATTGAAATAGGTTCTTTAGCGATTTTTAACACTTTACGAATTTTATCTTCCGGCATAATCATGCGTTCAGCTAATTCTTCAGGTGTTGGTTCGCGACCCATTTCTTGTAACATTTGACGTGAAATACGGTTAAGTTTATTAATCGTTTCAATCATGTGCACTGGAATACGAATAGTACGTGCCTGATCGGCAATTGAACGAGTAATCGCTTGGCGTATCCACCACGTAGCATAAGTTGAGAACTTATAACCACGACGATATTCAAACTTATCAACTGCTTTCATTAAACCAATGTTACCTTCTTGAATTAAATCCAAGAATTGTAAACCACGGTTAGTGTATTTTTTCGCAATTGAGATAACTAAACGTAAGTTAGCTTCAACCATTTCTTTTTTCGCACGACGAGCTTTCGCTTCGCCGATCGACATACGACGGTTAATGTCTTTAATGCCGTGAACATTGAGATAAGTCTCTTCTTCTAGCATGTTCAGTTTGTATATACAGCGTTCAACATCTAGTTCGATGTCAGCCATTCTCTTTGAGTGAGGTAGGCCCGCTGCTTTTTGTTCTTCAAACCAATTTTTTGAGGTTTCGTTACCCGGAAATATTTTGATGAAAGTAGTTTTTGGCATACCGGCACCAACCACACAGTGTTTCATGATTAAGCGTTCTTGAACACGTAAACGGTCCACAACACTGCGCATGTTTTTCACTAGGCGGTCAAATACTTTGGGTACGATTCTAAATTCTTTAAATACTTCAGCTAATGCATCAATTGCTGCTTGTGCATCAGTATGGCCACGGCCTTTAGTTTTAATAACTTTGTTAGCATGCTCGTAGGCTGTGCGCAAAGCAGTAAACTTTTCACGGGCTTCTTCAGGACAAGGGCCAGTATCTTCTTCTTCCTCATCGTCCTCATCAGATTTATCTTCGTTAGCTAACTCTTCTTTAGAAAGCTCTGATCCGATATGAGTTGCCGCGGCTGGAATTTCTTCGTCTTGGGCATCAGGGTCTAAAAATCCAACGATAATATCGCTTAGACGTACTTCTTCAGCTTCAAAATTATCCCATTGATCAAGCAAGTAATTAATTGCTGGCGGGTATTCAGAAACAGAACGTTGTACTTCTTTGATACCTTCTTCGATGCGTTTGGCGATAACAATTTCGCCTTTACGCGTCAGTAGCTCTACCGTGCCCATTTCACGCATGTACATGCGAACGGGATCTGTAGTACGACCAATTTCACTTTCAACAGTCGCAAGCGCTTGCGCAGCAGCTTCAGCAGCATCTTCATCAGTATTCGCTTCACTCATCATTAACGTGTCGTTATCAGGAGCGTTTTCAAACACCTGAATACCCATGTCGTTAATCATTCGAATGATGTCTTCAACTTGATCTGAATCGATAATATCCTGAGGTAAATGATCGTTAACTTGTGCAAAAGTTAAATAACCTTGCTCTTTACCTTTTACTATTAACTCTTTAAGTCTAGATTGAGGGGCTTGATCCATTGACGAGTGTCCACCTATTTATGGCTATCAAAATTACAACAGTTAGCCGGAAATTATAGCGAAATAATTACTAAATTACCAGCGGTAAACTGCGCTTCTGTTTATTTTAAATATAACTTAAACGATATTATTCTATGCGCTTAGTAAACCGTGCAATTCTTGCTTTTCGGTTAAGGTTAAGCCGATACTACGTTCTTTTTCTAATAATTGCTCTGTGCGTTGTTCAATAAAAACATTTAAAAAGTTTTCAATTAAATCTAAAAACATGCTTTCAGCATTTTCTGCTTCAACATGATGTTCTAAACACAGCAGCTTTGTTAGTTGTTTTCCGGCTTCCTGGCCTCTAAAATGCTCAATTAATTGTGCACTATTTACCTTTGGGTTTTGCTTACACAATGCTAGTAACGTATTTAGCAAAGGTATACCTGGCATATTTAACTCATTTAAAATTGCCGAGTCTGGTAGTATCTCTACTATATGGGGATGCTCAAGTAGTAATGCAATAGCGAGTCTTACTGGGGTAATTTTAGGCCGCTTAGCTTTAGCTTTATTTTCAGCGACGTTAGCAAAGCTCTTATGTAATTTTTTTAGTTGCATTTCGTTACTTGCACCAAATTGATTTGCTAATTTAGTGACAATGGCGTCTTTAAGATTACTGTCAGGTAGTTTAGCTAAATAAGGCTGAAAAGCACTGACAGCAGCACCTTTTCCTTCGGGAGAGCTCATGTCGATTTGGTTTAGCAAATGCTCAAACAAAAATTGTGACAATGGCGTGGCATTATCTAATATGCTTTCAAAAGCCGCCTGGCCTTGCTCTCTGATCATCGAGTCAGGGTCTTCGCCATCAGGTAAAAAAACAAATTTGAGACTATAACCATCTTGAATTAACGGTAGGGCATTATCCAGAGCACGCCATGCGGCATCACGGCCAGCCCGGTCACCATCGTAACAACAAATAACTTCTTTAACGGTGCGAAATAGGGTTTGTAGTTGTTCAGGCGTTGTTGCCGTACCTAGTGAGGCAACCGCATAGTCAACACCGTGTTGAGCAAGTGCAACTACATCCATATAGCCTTCAACCACCACTAAGCGAGTTAGTTGCTTAATGGCCTGTTTCGCTTCATAAAGGCCATATAACTCATGGCCTTTATGGTAAATTCGCGTTTCTGGCGAGTTGAGGTACTTGGGTGTACCATCACTTAATACCCGCCCGCCAAAGCCGATAACTCGGCCACGCTTATCGCGAATAGGAAATTGAATGCGGCCTCTAAATCGGTCGTAAGGTTTGTTTTTATCGCCTTGAACGGCCATGCCTAAATCAACCAGCTGTTGATTTATTTGGCCGCTGCGACCAAATACTTTCATCATGCCGTCCCAAGCATCACTGATATAACCTATACCAAAACGCTTAACTATTTCACCGCTTAAGCCTCGGCCTTTTAAATAATCAATCGCGACATTTTTGTCAGTAGCCACTTTTAATTGCTGTTGAAAAAAACGGCTAATTTGCGCCATTAATTCATAGTCATCTTGTTTTTGACTGTAGGTTTTTTGATCTTGTTTTTGTTGTGCAGGTGAGCGCGTGTTTTGTTCGCGTGGCACGTCCATATTGTAATGGGAAGCCAATTCTTCTACTGCATCAGGAAACTCTAAACGGTCAAATTCCATCAAAAACGAAATGGCATTGCCATGTTCACCACAACCGAAGCAGTGATAAAATTGTTTATCTTGGCTAACGCTAAAAGAGGGAGATTTTTCGGTATGAAAAGGGCAACAAGCCTGGTAATTTTTACCGGCTTTTTTTAATGGTACGCGAGAATCTATGAGTTCAACAATATCGGCTCGAGCCAATAAGTCATCAATAAATTGTCGAGGGATCATACCAGCCATAAACACTATTACATCCAGATAAAACTCTATTTTACACCAATAAGACTTGGAAAATAGTAGCTTCTTATATTCTAGTTAAAATAAAACCGCGAGGCCTAAGCTATCGCGGTTTATATTCAGCATGAACATTGAAGTTCAAAAGGAAGCTTAACTAACTGTTTAAAATTACTCTAACTTGGCCACTAACTGCGCCCATGTCAGCTTTACCTTGCATTAGCGGTTTTAATACCGCCATGACTTTACCCATATCAGCCATTGAGGCTGCACCGGTTTCGGCAATTGTTTCTGTAATCAGTTGGTTAATTTCATCTGCAGATAAGGGTTGCGGCAGAAAATATTCTATAGCGATAACTTCTTCAGCTTCTTTAGCGGCTAGTTCATCGCGACCACCTTCAGTAAACATTTTGATAGATTCTTTGCGCTGTTTAACCATTTTGGTTAACAAGGCAATGACATTTTCATCAGTTGCTTCTGTTTTGTGATCTATTTCTGCCAGCTTTATCGCAGAAAGTGCCATACGAATTACGCCAAGACGAAGTTTGTCTTTGGCACGCATGGCATTTTTCATTTCATCTTGCAGTTGACTAAGTAGACTCATAATTTAATTTACGCTTAAGTTAACTCAGTTGACTTAGGATTTACTAAGGTATCTTAGTACATGCGAACGCGACGAGCGTTCTCACGAGAAACTTTTTTAGCTGCGCGTTTTACTGCGGCTGCTTTCTTACGCTTACGTTCCCAAGTCGGCTTTTCATAAGACTCGCGACGGCGAACTTCTGAAAGGATACCTGCTTTTTCACATGAACGTTTAAAACGACGTAATGCAACGTCAAATGGTTCGTTTTCTCTTACTTTAATTACTGGCATGTACTATTTTACCTTAGTTAGGAATCTATATTAAATGGTGTCTGATTTCAGCTAAATAGCCTCATCTTCACCCACTCTATTAAAAATTGGTGACGTATTCTAATGCGAAGGCCATAGTAATGTAAAGTGGAATTAATTTTTTCACTGGATTTATTAGCTCAATAGCGGCCTGAACACACTAATACTAGTCGCTGTGTAAATAGCTGCTGTAATATTAACAAAATTGCTCACTCGGTTTCTTTGTCATAAATTTTAAAGGCTAAATGGGGGTTTTAAATTTTTTGGCTATCTTTATGCGCTATAAATTGAAAGTTGCCTAGGGCATAGGTAAAATCAGCAACCAAATAACGGCTGCACCTTATATACAAGTGAATAGTCGAATTCACTATTGATGCAACAGGGCTAGGTAAAGAAAAATTATGCGAATTTTAGGTATTGAAACCTCTTGTGATGAAACCGGTATTGCGATTTATGATGATGGGCAAGGCAATTTACCCGCGGGTATAGTTGCACATAAGTTATATAGTCAAATCGCCGTTCATGCTGATTATGGTGGGGTAGTGCCTGAGCTGGCATCACGTGATCATGTCCGCAAAACTATTCCCTTAATAAAAGAAGTCCTAGCTGAAGCTAATTTAACCCCTGCTGATTTAGACGGTGTTGCTTATACGGCTGGACCAGGCTTAGTGGGCGCCTTACTTGTTGGTTGTTCAATTGGTCGTAGTTTAGCTTACGGCTGGAACTTGCCTGCTGTGCCCGTGCACCATATGGAAGGACATTTACTAGCGCCAATGCTAGAAGAGAATGTACCTGACTTTCCCTTCGTCGCTTTATTAGTGTCTGGTGGCCATACCATGTTGGTGCGTGTTGATGGTATCGGTCATTATGAATTATTAGGTGAATCTGTTGATGATGCCGCAGGTGAAGCTTTTGATAAAACAGCTAAATTACTAGGGCTTGATTACCCTGGCGGACCCGTATTAGCGAAAATGGCAGAAAGTGGTCGAAAAGGTCGTTATAAATTTCCAAGACCTATGACGGATAAACCTGGGCTAAACTTTAGTTTCAGCGGTTTGAAAACCTCAGCCGCTGTGACCATTCGAAAAGAAGAAAAAGCAGAATTAACACCTGAGCAAAAAGCACAAATGCAAGCTGATATCGCTTATGCCTTTCAAGAAGCCGTTGTTGATACGCTAGCCATTAAATGTAAACGGGCATTAAAACAGTGCAATTTAAATCGTTTAGTTATTGCGGGTGGTGTTAGTGCCAATACGGCGTTAAGAGAAGAATTAGCAGAAATCACCAAAAAGTTAGGCGGGGAAGTTTTCTATCCTAGGCCTGAGTTTTGTACTGATAACGGCGCTATGATTGCTTACGCGGGTTTACAACGCCTAAAAGCTGGTGTTGATACCGACTTAACCTTTAAGGCAACGCCACGTTGGCCCTTAGATACCTTAGAGCCGATTTAAGCTTGTAGGTTTGCGATTTAAACCGGTAATAAAGGCTACTTCTTGGTAAAAGATATTTTGCTTTCTTTGCCCTGTAGTAGCCTAACTATATTGTCTTTGTGTCTAAATATGATCAGCGCTGATAACATCAATACAGGGTAGACATAAATGGGCTTTAATAACCAAGTGTACAATGGCGCTATTGATAGGGTAACAATGGCGGCCAAACTCGAATAGCGGCTAACTTTAGCGACCAATAACCAGGTTAAAATAAGTAGCCCGCCTAAGTCCAAACCAATAGGTAGTAGCACACCAAATGCAGTAGCAACCGCTTTACCGCCCTTGAAGTTAAAAAATATTGGGTACATGTGGCCTAAACAAGCGGCGAGAGCAATCATACCTAGATACAAGGGTTCTAAGCCTAGGAAATAACCACCCCAAACCGGTAATGTGCCTTTAAGTATGTCAAAAATCAGCACAGACACCGCAACAAATTTATTACTTATACGTAAGACATTTGTCGCACCTGGATTTTTTGAACCTGCTGAGCGGGGGTCTGGTAAGTGCAGTAATTTGCAAAGTAAAATGGCACTCGAAATTGAACCTACTAAGTAAGCCATAATCACCATTAAAAACGTTACAAGTAAACTACTGATACTAAGCTCCTTCTAAAACAGGTGTTAGCAAAGTTATAAAAAAATTTATTCTTTTTAGCTTTTTGACATTGTAGCGCGATGTTTACTAGTTTTTCTAGACCTGCACAGGTAAACTCGCCATTTATTTTCTAAAGTATGTTGTGGCGATTGCGGGGTTTATCTCGATAATGCAATGGCTAAATACTGCCAAGCCATGTAAGGGTTTTAGTGTGGATAAAGTCTATATTGAAGGGTTAACCTTTCAAACAACCATCGGTTTCTTCCAGTGGGAAAAAGAAATAAAGCAAACACTTGTTGTTGATTTAGTGATGGGCTGGAATACGGCGCAAGCTGCAGAAAATGACGAATTAGCTAAAACACTTGATTACGCAACAATTTCTGAAGCAATTGTTGAGTTTGCCAACGCTAATCCGGTAGATTTAATTGAAACGCTTGCCGAACGTATTGCTGGCTTTCTAATTGCTGAATATAAAATTCCTTGGCTGCGCCTAAAAGTAATGAAACCAACGGCGGTGCATAATGCGACTACGGTAGCTGTTGAAATAGAACGTGGTGAACAGTTGTCAGGCCAAGCATTGTAATGGCTGAAATTTATATTTCGCTAGGTAGTAACATAAATCGTCAACATTATATTGAACAAGGCTTGCAGGCTTTAACCGATGTATTTGGCTCGCTTACTTTATCTTCATTATTTGAAAGTGAACCTGTCGGCTTTGCCGGTAAAGCTTTTTACAATATGGTGGCTGGAGTAAGTACTGAGCTTACTTTGGCTGAAGTGGCGGCAACACTGCGCGAAATAGAGTTTGCACACGGTAGAAACCAAGACGCTAAAAAATTTAGTCCGCGGACATTAGATTTAGATTTATTACTTTATGATGACATTATTGCTGACTCTCCAGCGCAAATACCGCGTGATGAAATTAGCAAAAATGCGTTTGTATTGTGCCCTTTAGCTGAAGTTGCAGGGCATTTGGCTCACCCGATTATTGGCCAGTGCTATGACGAATTATGGCAACAATATGATAAAAGCCAACAAAAGTTAAAAACAGTGGCTTTTATTTGGCCAAAAAAATAAGAAAAATAAGGAAATATAACCCCGATGAGCACAATTGAAGTTTTTATTTTAGCGTTAATTCAAGGTTTAACTGAGTTTTTGCCTATTTCTAGTTCAGCACATTTAATCTTACCCTCAGTAGTTTTCGGCTGGAAAGATCAAGGCTTAGCGTTTGATGTTGCCGTGCATGTTGGCAGTTTACTGGCAGTCGTGCTTTATTTTCGAAAAGAAGTGTGCTGCATGGCTGTGGCTTGGTTTGCCACTTTAAAAGGTGAGCGAAATAATTTTGATGGTAAATTGGCTTGGTGGATTATTTTTGCCACCATCCCCGCCGGTTTATTTGGTTTACTCGGTAAAGACTTTATTGAAGAGCATTTACGCAGTGCACTTGTTATTGCCGCCACAACACTATTATTTGGTTTTTTGCTTGGCTTTGCTGATATTAAAGCTAAACAAAATAAAAGCATTGAAAATTTAGGTTTTAAAGGTGCCATGTTAATCGGCTTGGCACAGGCTATCGCGTTAATACCGGGCACATCGCGTTCTGGTATTACCATGACTATCGGCTTGATGTTAGGGTTAAGCAGAGAAAATGCCGCGCGTTTTTCTTTTTTATTGTCGATTCCAGCCATTGCCATGGCAGGCAGTTATTTAACCTTGAAGTTAATTTTGGAAGCCGGCACGGTAGATTGGTCAGCAATGGGCTTAGGCAGTGTGTTAGCGTTTGTTAGTGCTTATGCCTGTATTCACTACTTTCTTATTTTAGTGGGTAAGTTCGGCATGATGCCATTTGTGATTTATCGCTTAGTGCTTGGTGCTGGTCTGCTTTGGTTTGTGGCCGGATAATTGTTATAATATATTCAACTTATGAAAAATGCGCTTTAGCGCATTTTTCATATCTACATGTATTTTTTAGATACCAAAAGGGTAGTTTGCTAGCGCTTTTGGTATTGCTTTATCACTATCAGTCGTACTAATGCCCATTGTACTTTTTAATGTTGCTAATAAGTTTTAGCGATTAATATAGTGATAGATATTCAGCCAATAAAAAGTGAGAAGTTTGATGGATTTGTCTCTAACTGAAGAACAAATAATGATTCAAGATATGGCCCGAAAATTTGCCAATAGTGAATTAGCACCTGTAGCCGCACAGCTTGATGAAACAAGAGATCAAAGTTTATTTTTAAAAAATTTAGCGCAACTCAATGCCCTCGGTTTTATGGGCCTAAATATTAAAGCTGAATACGGTGGCGTTGAAGCAGGTAGTATTGCTTTTAGCTTGGCGATTACCGAATTAGCCCGTGCTTGTGCATCAACAGCGGTGACAACTTCAGTCACTAATATGGTCGCCGAAGTTATTCAAGCGGTAGGTAACGATGAACAAAAAAGTAAATACTTGCCAAAAATTTGCAGTGGTGAGTATCGTGCCGGTGGCTTTTGTTTAAGTGAAGCGGCGGCAGGCTCAGATCCCGCAGGGATGAAAACGCAAGCCGTTAAAGACGGTGATGACTATCTTCTTAGCGGTAGTAAAATTTACATTACTAGTGGCTCGTTTGCTGATGTATTTGTGGTTTGGGCCGTTACCGACCCAGCCGCAAAAAAAGGTAAGGGTATTTCGTGCTTTATTGTTGAAGCCGGTACTGCCGGTATGACCATAGGTAAGTCGGAAGAAAAAATGGGCCAAAAAGCGTCACCAACCAATGAAGTGCATTTTGACCGTTGTCGTGTGCCAGCATCAGCCATGATGGGCGCTGAAAATAAAGGCTTTGGTGTTGCCGTGGGTGAGTTGGCTGGTGGTCGTATCGGTATCGGGTCATTAGCCTTAGGTATTGGCCTTGCTGCACTTGATTATGCTAAAGCTCATATTATTGAGCGTAAACAGTTTGGTCAATCACTGTCAAACTTTCAAGGCTTACAGTGGACGTTAGCAGAACGTTATACCGAGATGGAAGCTGCACGATTACTCTTAATGCAAGCCGCTTATACTAAAGATCAAGGTCAACCCTTTGGTATGGCAGCTTCAATGGCTAAGTTGTTTGCCGCTGAAAAGGCTAATAAAGCTTGTTATGACGCCTTACAGCTTATGGGTGGTGCAGGTTATATTAGAGAATATCCACTGGAGCGTATGGCGCGTGATGTGCGTGTAACATCAATCTATGAAGGCACCAGTGAAATTCAAAAAGTGATCATTGCTCGAGCATTATTGCAAAAAATCTAAGTGCTTACATCGGTGATTTACAACGGAGATGAGCTTTGCTGATGTCCGTTTTTTTATGCTTGTTTTTTAGGTGAATAGACAGACTAGATCAGGATGTGCAAAGCAAAGCTGACGCTATTTAACGGTTGGTATTATAGCGGGTGCAGCAGTATAAATAATCTCATATAGAAGCCTTAAAGCTTAGCCTTTAAAGACTTAGGGTTCTAAGGTTAGTGTTTTAAGATTTAGTGTCTAACATTTAGTCTCTAACATTTTGACCCTGTAACGTATGTTCTGAGCTAAAAGTTGTGTTATCAGGCTGTAATCCTCAATTGTCTTGTTTTTGACTTTGACTTGCGCTTTGTTGAGTCGTTATAAATATTTAGCCCAGTTGCTTGTATCTTTAATGCTTTGCCCCAATTTAAAAACATATATCTTTATTATTGGAACGGCATTGATGACAAATTCTCTTGCGATCAACTTAGAAAACTTTCAACAAGTTATTATTGAAGAATCAAAAACTAAACTGGTATTGGTCAGTTTTTGGGCTCAGCAAATTCCAGAAAGTGTTGCATTACGCGACAAGTTGACGATGGCATTAGCTAATTGTAGCGACACGCTCTTGTTTACCACAGTCGATTGCGAAAGCCAGGGACAAATTGCTCAGCAGTTTGGTATTCAAAGCTTACCAACAGTAATTTTAGTACAAGATGGTCAGCCACTTGACGGGCTAACTGGACCACAAACAGATGCAACAATTAATGAGTTTTTAGATAAATATTTACCGAAACAGCAAGATGTTTTATTAGCAGAGGCGAAAACACTATTGGCAGAAAATAAAGTGTCGGAAGCATTTCCTATTATCACTCAAGCCTATCAGCTTGATAATGAACGTGCTGATATTAAGTTAGTGCTATCAGATGTTTATATTCAAACTGGTAAAATTACTGAAGCAGAGGCACTACTCAAAAGTATTAAAATGATCGATCAAGACAGTGCTTATCAATCCTTAATGGCAAAATTAGAATTAGCGACGCAAGCCGCAGACTCTCCTGAAATTCAAGCACTTGAACAACAGTTAGCCAATGATGCTGATAATGTTAAATTACAACAAAAATTGGCGGCGCAATATAGCCAAGTTAATCGCCATGACGATGCACTGATGATGCTGTTTTTGTTAGTGCAAAAAGATGGTGCCGACATCGCTAGTAAAGATTTACTGCTTGATGTGCTTAAATCGTTACCTGAGGGTGACGCATTGGCGAGTAAATATAGACGTAAGCTTTATACCTTGATGTATTAAGTCGTTAGCTTAATCAGGCGCGGATTCAAAACTAAGTTAGCCTAACTTATACTGGATTTTACTCAACGCATAGCAAGTAAATTGTTATGCGTTTTTTATCAGCAAATTTTTATTATTGTTCAGACAAGGCGAGTTAAATTACTTGATGTTATATCGCTACATTGATTAATACCAATCTCACTAATTATCTGATCATTTTTACTGGTTAAAATAACCAACTACTACGTTATTTATTTAATAATTAGAACATCTAGTTATTAAATAAATGCCTTATATTTGGCCATTTTTCCTGCGTATAAAGTTGACCACCTAATTAATGAAATTGGTATAAGTTTCATTTTTTAACAAGTATGCAAACTCGCTTAAAAACGTTTGAATTTTTTTTGCTACAACTAGCTGACAATACTTATTTTCTGGGTTGTTGGTGACATAATCTTGATGATAGTCTTCCGCACTGTAAAAATTAGTGGCGGCTTTAACGACAGTGACTATCGTTTGCTCAGCGTATTGCTGTGTATGCAATTGAGCAATTTTTGTTTTCGCCACCACTTGCTGTGCAGAGGTGTGACATAAAATTGTTGAGCGATATTGACTACCGATATCATCACCTTGACGGTTAAGTGTTGTCGCGTCGTGAATAGCAAAAAAAACCGTTAAGAGCTGCTCAACAGCTAACTGCGATGGGTTAAACGTTATTTGTACTACTTCTGCGTGATTAGTGATGCCGCTACAAACTTGCTCATAGCTTGGATTGATAATGTCGCCATCTGCATAACCGCTGGTTACCGATAATACACCTTGAATTCGGTTAAAAATATTCTCAACGCACCAAAAACAGCCTGCGCCTAAAGTAATTGTTTCTATGCTCACTGTTCATTTCCTTGTTAAATTTTGTTTAGGGTGACTGAAAGTAGATTTTCAGTCAGATGTAAGGACGTGTAGACGTCTATAATATTTATTTTCAGAAGATAACACTTAGCCGTTTAGATGTCTATGTTTCTTGTTGTTTAAATTATTTTTTAAGTTCTCGTTTAAGCTATTGTCGGTATTAGCCGAGTCAGTAGTAGTGTTGATATGGTTTTTAGGCAGGCAGACAGCTATGAGGGATTTAGCATGAGTTCATTCCACACAAATTAACTATATATGTCGTTAACTATCGCCATAACCTGATGTTATGCGGCTAGTCTGCTTAATCGGCATGAAGTATGAGTATGAATATTGTGTATGGTCTGTGGTGATGTTATTAAGTTTTGATGATGGAATGTTTACAGTAATCTGGTTATCAGTAAATAAGTGACCTAGAGCCAGGGTTCTAGTTAGCTCTAGGTGTTATAACTATCAGTTATTATGCGATAAGTTATAGGCAACGTGTTGATGAAAGCGTAAGGTTAATGGGTCTTTTTCGGTTGGAATTTCCAGCTCTGTGGCAAATAAATGCATGGCCTGTTCTATTTGATTGACAAATTTCGCATAGTTTTTTTCTTCGCCATTATGGCAATTAGCAACAAAGATCAGTTGCACGTTATCAACCAATTCATGCGCTTGCCATCTACTGACAATACCACAGGGGCTTTGTTTTGGGTTGTAGCCTAACATTTGCAATTCTCCAACTTTCGAGACTAAATCATGCAAACTATGCCTAACAATGGGCACTAAACCATTCGCGATCAGTGCGCCATTATTTAAGTTAAAATGTTTTGCTACCAATGAAAAAGTGTCGGTTAAATAAGTATAAAGTGGATTATAGGGATCGGTTGCTGCGGGATCTATATCAACCAACGCGGCAATCCTATGATCAAGGGTTAAGTCGACTATGGCGTAAGTGATTGATGATATGTTTTCTGCTAATGTAACGTCTTGACTGGCATACCTTTGTTTTATTGGCCTAAATTTATGAGCTTGGCTAGTTCTGTAGCCTTTATTTTTAGCAAAAATGTCATAAGTAAGATGTTGGTGGTCGCGTATGCGGATACTGGTTATGGGTAAATCTAATTGCTGGGCAAAATGTGCTAATAGTATTTTTACCTGTTGATGGAAATTGGCCGCTCCGACCCTGATATCGGTACCAGAGGCTAAAAATACTAAGGTAATTTTTTTTGCTTTGATATTGGCATCAAAAAATGAATTTTGCAGTACATGCTGATTTGGATCGTAATAAAAGATGATTTGTTGTTTTGTTTGCCATTGGTGCATTTCTTGGCTGTAACGGACACGGACCAACTTGTCGTTGGCAACCAATATACTGTTTTTAATGCCATAGTCGTTACTTAAGGTAAACAGTAAGTTTGCCAAGGTTTGATAACAAGCATAATAATTTATACTGCCGCTATGATTAACCTGTGTCGGTAATTGCGAAAGCAGTTGCTCTGTTAAGGCGAATTCGGCCAAGATATACTGATTGTCACGGGCATTAGTCGGTATATAAGCTTTTACTGCTGCATTGCGTTTCCTAACCATTGACATAATAATTCCCTAAAGAAACATTTAGGCATCATCTTGATGCCAATTAAAGTGTAAATATCAGCAAAATTATAAACACTCGCTGTGACATTTTTATGTCAAAGCATTAACTAATGAGCAATAACTAATAACATCTAGAGGCTCAATTGAGCATGGGTAACTTATGTCGATAAATAATAATGCAGATTTAATTGCGGCGGTAAATCAGGTCATGCCATTTGGAAAATATAGTGGCAGAAAGTTGCTGCAACTGCCTGAGCCTTATTTAGTTTGGTTTCACCGTAAGGGATTTCCAGAAGGAAAGTTAGGTCAACAGTTGGCACTCATTTACGAAGTTAAACTTAATGGTTTAGAAGCTATGTTAAAACCTTTATTAAGGGGCTAGGGTTATTTATAGCGTTTTGTGATTAAGGCAGTTGTAGCCTTATTTACATTAATTTGTTATCTAATTTATGGTTTTAAGCACTGTTAATTATATGTGGTTTGTATAACGAATTGTTTTGTAATAAATAGTTAATTACGGTGTTTTACATTGGACTATTTTGTCGATAACCAAGGATAAAAGTTGCGTAATTCACTATGGTATCAACTTGCATTCATCGTATTGTTGTTCTTAAATTAACGTTTGATTGAAGTAATACTAAGAAGGTCTAGAGAAAGCCTAGAAAGCATAAGACATAAACTTTCACCGGTATTTCTTTGGTATTTATACAAAGTATTAGACGGTTATAAAACAGTTAACGGTGAGGTGTTATAGATGAAAAGACAGAAACGCGATAAATTAGGTCGAGCACATTCAAATGGCTATCAAGCGGGCCTTTGTGGCAGAACTAAGAAACATTGCCCGTATCAGAATACCGATGTTAAGTCAGAGTGGCTTGGTGGTTGGCGTGAGGCCTTAACCGATAGAAGTATGGGGTTGTTTAAATAAAAAATTTTATGCCACTAAACTGAGTTGTATGAGCACATTTGAGCCTGTAACAAATTTTTTGACCGTGTTGTATTATTTTCATTTTTAGTGGCAAGTTATTGACTTATTTTTTGCATCTAAGCTGATATAAAGCCCTGATAGCGAAAGGTGTGTTATCGGGTAACTTATATTTATATTAAGGTGTAGTTGAATATCTTCAGAATTTTTTTCCACAAGTTTTTCCATAAGCTTTTCCACAAGTTTTTTCCTGAGTTGTGCTACTTTTTGTATTAGTTGTTCTAACCGTGTTTTATAGCAATACAATTGCCGCTTTTTTGTTGTCAGTAATAACGTATAATCTTTTAAAATTTAGCTGTCCGATAAAGTAAAAAATCTATGACCATACTTTCAATGATAGTGGCGCATGCCAATAACCGTGTAATCGGTAAAAACAATGACATGCCTTGGCACTTGCCGGCCGATTTGGCCTATTTTAAAAAAACTACTTTAGGTAAGCCCATTATTATGGGGCGAAAAACTTATCAATCTATTGGCCGGCCTTTGCCTGGGCGGAAAAATATTGTTATTTCGCGTGACGATAACTTTCAAGCCGAGGGCGTTGAGGTGGTTAATTCTGTTGATGCCGCTTTAGCTTTAGTGGTTGATAGCGCAGAAGTTATGGTAATTGGTGGTGGCGCTATTTACCAACATTGTTTAGCGGCGGCGCAACGGCTTTATATTACTCATATTAATGCTGATATTGATGGTGATACTCACTTTCCTGAATATGATTTAACTGTTTGGCAAAAAGTGGCTAGTGATATTCGCCCCAGTGATGAAAAAAATCTATATCAGTTAGATTTCTCGGTGTATGAAAAAGTTTAAAGCTAAGCTGGGCATAATAGCTAAGGGATTAAATATTATACCACTTTCATTAAATTTGTGATCTTGTTGTGCGCAGAGAAAATGCATCTGGGCAAGACGCTTGATTGAGCAATAGCTGGCTATTGTGATTGAGAGCACCGTAGCCTTGGTGTATTTTAACCAGCACAAG